>DATGXP010000157.1:0-3610 GCA_035298845.1 Chitinophagales bacterium | reverse complement strand
GCCGGTGCGGTATAACTTAGTCCACACATGGTTACCGTTTATGTTTACTGCTGTAAGTCCGCCTTGTGTGCCCAGTGGTATACCCAGGTTAGGTGTAAAGCTGGAGAATACATAGTTACCGCCGCCGGGCACCTGTGTCATGCCAGAGGGGAAATCAAACAAACCTACATTATATTGAATACGGAAAGTTGTTTGTTGCGCGATTGCCAAAAAACAAAACGCCATCGCAACCAGCGATAAAGAGAGCTTTTTCATGTCAGGGTTAATAAGTGTGTGGCGGTAAATATAAAAAAGGGTAAAAACAAGAATGATTTTTTTTTGCTGCCCTAACATCCTTATTTATTAATAATCGCAGTTGTTAATTTTGCGCATGTATGTCTGCGTAAGTAGCTCTGCACAGCCAACAGATTGAGATTATACAAATAAAAAATCCCCGCTATATTTCTATAACGGGGATGTAACCCTAATTAACCGTAAAAGTTAAAAATCTGATGCTGTATTTTATCTGTGTTGTCTATCGTGTTTTTGGCAATAGATATTTCTTCCGGCTTTAGCCTGTTCCTGCTTGATAAAAGCGCGTTCTTTGCGGTTTACCCTGCCATCGGCCATGGCCATATCTTTATAGTGCTCAATTTTGGCCTGCTCCATACGCAGGTGGGCCGCTTCTTTAGGTGTAAGCTGTCCGGTAGCCCGGCCATGGTGTATGCGTTTTTTATCAATGTGTTGTTGTTGCTTAATGCTGTGGTGTGGGTGTGGTTGTTGCGCGTATAATTTTGGAGCCGCTACACCTAACATAAAAAGGACGATACCTGCAATAAAACGTTTCATGATTTCTCTGTTTTTATTTGTTTAAAAATAATATGCTTGTTATGATGGTATGACGTCCCGCCCCGCCAATAGTTTAATCAGCCACTTCGTTTTTTTTTATTTGTTTTGGTTTCAATTACATCCCCTATGTTACTACAAGGAAAAACAGCATTAATAACAGGCGGCACCCGCGGTATTGGAGAGGCCATTGTCAAAAAATTTGTTGCCGAAGGTTGCCAGGTAGCCTTCACCTATATAAGCAGCGAAGAAAAAGCAAAGCAGTTTGAAACAGAACTAGCTGCTAATGGCATAAAAGTTAAAGCATATAAAAGCGATGCGGGTTCATACACCGATGCCGAAAAACTGGTAGATGAAGTGCACAAAGAATTTGGGGCTATAGATATACTGGTAAACAATGCCGGCATAACGCGCGATAACCTGATATTAAGAATGGGTGAGGAGCAATGGGATGAAGTAATACAGGCCAACCTTAAATCGGTGTTTAATCTTACTAAACACGTTTCTAAAATCATGTTAAGGCAAAAGAGCGGGTCTATCATTAACCTGTCATCTATTATAGGCGAAATTGGCCAAGGCGGACAGGCCAACTATGCCGCCAGCAAAGCGGGTATTATTGGTTTTACCAAATCAATAGCCGATGAGTTTGGCAGCCGCAGCATACGTTGCAATGCCATAGCCCCGGGTTTTATAGAAACAGATATGACCGGTGTGCTTGCTGATGAATTAAAAACCGGTATCCTCAGCCGCATACCTATGAAACGCATGGGGCGGGCCGAAGAAGTAGCAGATACTGCCCTCTTCCTTGGTAGCGACCTCAGTACCTACGTTAGCGGGCAGGTGATTAGTGTGTGTGGAGGTATGAACAGGTAGGCTGTTCGATTCCCCTCCTTTACTGTACATTTCCCAAAATATGTTGCCCGTTTGCATTCGTTCTCAATTTGCTGTATTCTCACAGCATAAATTAATAGCTTGACTTCTTCGCTTTCTTTTCAGTATCCCGTGTGGTTTTTGATTTTGTGCCTTGCGGCAGGGGCTGCCTATGCTGCGCTGTTGTATTACCGTGATACTACCTTCGATGAAAAAAGCTCGGGAAGCAAGTGGTGGAAATATGGCATGACTGCCTTCCGCTTTCTGGCGGTAACTATCCTCGCTATTTTGTTGCTATCGCCTTTTATACGCACGCGCAACACGCAGAAGTTTAAACCCGTAGTAGCTATTATTAACGACAACAGCGAATCGGTAAAGAGCGGACTGAAGGGCGACACTGCCACCTACCAGAAAAAGCTGAACGCCTTAATTAGTAAGTTGAGCGATAAGTACGAGGTGGCGCAGTTTAATGCCGGCGACGGGCTGAAACGCGATATCGATTTTTTGTACGGAGATAAGGCTACCGACCTTAGCGGCGCCGTAGATGAAATAAACGGCCTGTATTATAACCAGAACCTGGGAGCCGTGGTTATTGCCAGCGATGGTATTTACAACAAGGGCGTGAATCCAGTTTACACAGCAGCTAAGTCTACCTATTCTATTTATACCATTGCGCTGGGCGATACTACCATACAAAAAGACCAGAAGCTATCCAATGCCTACTACAACAAAATAGCTTACCTGAACGACCAGTTCTCGTTGCGCGTAGACGTGGAGGAAACCAACCTTTCGGGCCGCAATGTAAAGCTGAGCGTGTATGAGGTTGCCAGCGGCAGCGATACCAAGCTGGTGCAGAATAAGGATATATCGTATGGTTCTGATAACTACTTCCAGAGTTTTGATTTTGTGCTGCCGGCCAATAAGGTAGGTATAGCGCACTATAGAGTAGTGCTTTCTAATACCGAAGGTGAGATTACTTACCGCAACAACGTGCGCGATATTTTTGTAGAGGTGCTGGACGGCCGCCAGAAGATATTGCTGGTTGCCCAATCGCCGCACCCCGATATTGCAGCGTTTAAATCGGCTATAGAGAGCAACAAGAATTACCAGCTGGACGTGGAGTTTGCTGAAACGTTTTCGAAGAAGTTGAATGATTATAACCTCGTAATCCTGCACCAGCTACCCTCGGCAAATAACCGAGCGGCTTCTATATTGAAAGATGCAGCGGAACTTAAGAAGTCGCTTCTATTTGTAGTGGGCTCACAAACCCTGCTACCTGAATTTGCACGGGTGCAGCAAGGTTTAGTGATTAAAGGCAATGCCGATAAGTTTAACGAAGTAACGGCCAATGTATCCAAAGACTTTGCGCTGTTTACCCTATCGGATAAAACTTTGCAGACTATCCCTAAACTGCCACCTTTCAGCTGTTTCTTTGGTGAGTATACGGCCAGTCCATCCAGTAAGGTATTGCTTACGCAGAAGATAAATTCGGTAGCTACCGATTTCCCTTTATGGCTGTTGAACGAAACAGGAGAGGAGAAGCTGGGCGTAGTGTGTGGCGAGGGCCTTTGGCGCTGGAGGTTGTATGATTACCTCATCAATAAAAAACACGATGCTACCAATGAGCTGATAAATAAAACCGTGCAATACCTGGCGGTGAAAAATGATAAGCGTCCGTTCCGTGTAAACCTGGCCAAGAACATTTTTCAGGATAATGAAGCCGTTACCTTCGATGCGCAGTTGTATAACGCCAACTACGAGCTTATCAATTCGCCTGATGTAGAGATGAAGATAACCGGCGAGGATAAAACATACGATTACAAATTCAGCAAAACAGAAAACGCGTATAATCTTAATGCCGGTTTTTTACCGGTAGGTAATTACTCGTATACGGCCACTACCAGACTTGGCAACG
>DATGXP010000156.1:0-5860 GCA_035298845.1 Chitinophagales bacterium | reverse complement strand
CAAGGTATTACCGGCGTACAGGGCGAAGTTGGCCCTACCGGTGCCCAGGGTATTCAGGGTATAAAAGGGGATACTGGCGCAACCGGCGAAGTAGGAGCTACCGGCCCACAGGGTATTCAAGGTATTACTGGTGTCCAGGGTGAAGTTGGTCCTACGGGATTACAAGGTATTCAAGGCATAAAAGGTGATACCGGCGCAACCGGCGAAGTGGGCGCTACCGGTCCGCAAGGTATTCAAGGTATTACTGGTGCACAGGGCGAAGTTGGTCCTACCGGTGCCCAGGGTATTCAAGGTGTAAAAGGTGATACTGGCGCAACCGGTGAAGTAGGGGCTACCGGCCCGCAGGGTATTCAAGGTATTACTGGTGCCCAGGGTGAAGTTGGTCCTACCGGTTCTCAAGGTGTAAAAGGCGATACAGGTGCTACCGGTGCAGTAGGAGCTACCGGCCCACAGGGCATTACGGGCGCCACTGGCGCTACAGGCTTACTCTCTGCCGGCAATACTGCTGGCAATACCCCTTACTGGAATGGTAGTTCATGGGTAGTTAACAGCAGCAATATATATAACAACGGCGGCAATGTTGGCATAGGCGAAACAAGCCCGGCCGAGAAATTAGTAGTGGGTGGCAATATTGGTCAACTTACTTCAGGTACTTATCAAAACGTATCGAGTGCCTGGTCTACACTGGGGTACACCGGTGGCTACTATGGCTCAGGCACTGCATTGGGTACTATGTACAACTGGGATACCGATGGCTTCTTTGTAGGCCTTAAAGATTATGGCAGCAACCGTAAAGATGCCCTTTTAAACTGGGGCGATGATGGTAATGATAACCTGCGCTTTCAGTTTATGGGCAGCGATGTAATGTTTATTAACCCAGGCGGTAATGTAGGTATAGCCACTACCTCACCGGCGTATAAGCTGGATGTAAACGGCACCAGTCGTACTACCAGTTTACTTACTACCAATTTTCAAATGGCCAATGGGGCAGTAAACAATTATATACTTACCAGCGATGGCAGCGGTAATGGTACCTGGCAGCCAAGGCCGGCATCTCCGCTGGCGGGTTTAAACAACGGCCTGGTAGCGGTAGATGGTAGCGGCAATGTGGTAAGCAATGCCCGCACCATAACCGGTACTACCAATCAAATAGATATAACCAATGGCAATGGGGTTTCAGGTAACCCAACCGTAGCTGTAAGTGCTGCTTACGCCGAGGCGCTGAAGGCGCAAACCAATGTAACCGGCGGGGGCAATATAACATACAACAGCAGTGGCGAGTTGCGCTGGACAACCCGGTTTATTGTTATCTCCAATGGCAGAGGAAGCCATTTTGCCGGTAACGGTTACTTCGATATCGAAGTTCCTGCAGTTAATACGGTTATTACTGGCGATGGTGGTGCCGGCAATACCAGTGTTACTGCTGGTGGTATACCTTTAAGCTCATGGCAGGCATTATATTATATTCTGCCAGTTGGTAACAACAATGCCTCTTTGCCCTCCAACTTCAGGGTAGTGCAATATACCGGAGGATTAACTGTACCTGAAAACTGGCTGTTGCTGGCCATACGCAATGGCGACGATAACACCTTAAGGTTAGGTACCGGAATCACTTTAAAGTTAGACCAAACCTGGACCGCCGGCGGAGGTACTGCGCAGGAAGGGGGCAATGGATTCATTCAAAACACTACTTCACAACAGAGTTCATCTAATTTCAATATCTCAGGAACCGGAATTGTAGGAACCCGCATGGGTATAGGCACTACGCCAGATGCAAGGCTTACCGTAACAGATGGAAGTAACCCGGGTACTTACGATGATAGTAAAGCAGTGTATGTATCCTTTAATGGTGGCTCGGGACAAACATACGACGGCTTTGCTGAGTTCAGACATGGTAGCAATAGTCAGGGTATTGGTTTTGGTTACACTACCATTTATGCTACCGGTTATAACACTAATCAGGACCTTAACCTGATTGCGAAAGGGAATGCCCATCTTACTTTACAAGCCCATGGCGGTGCCACGGGTAATGTAGGTATAGGCACCACAGGTCCTGCGTACAAGCTTGATGTAAACGGAACAGCACGTGTTGCTGGCGCTTTCGATGCTCATAGTACATCATCTATTTACGGCAACACCACAATTGGTGGGGCTACTGCCGATGCTCGTTTACTTGTAATGTCGGGTGGCACACCGGGTAGCTACGATGATGGTAAAGAGCTCTATGTAATGAGTAACAATGGTAGCGGCCAGGGCTACGATGGCGGGGTAGAGTTCAGGCATGACGGCCACAGCCAGGGTATAGGTTTTGGGTACAATACTATATATGCTACCGGCTACAACACCAACCAGGAGTTGAACATAATGGCAAAAGGTTCGTCGCATCTTACGCTACAGGCGGTCGGCGGTGTTACCGGTAATGTAGGTATAGGTACTACTAACCCATCGGCTAAATTAGAAGTGAATGGTAGTACCAAAACCACTTCGCTGCAAACTTCAACCTTCCAAATGACCAATGGGGCATCAAACACCTACATACTTACCAGCGATGCAAGTGGCAATGCTACATGGCAGGCTCCGCCCGCAGCCAGCCAGTGGGTAACCAGCGGTACTAATATTTACAACAGCAATACCGGTAATGTAAGCATAGGCACTACATCTGTTGGCGAAAAGCTGCTTGTTAACGGTAGCATCGGTCAGTTTAGCCAGGGTAGTTATGGTGCTTCTCCATCTTCAGTTATAGGTTATACTACAAGTTTCTTATCCTCAGGCACTGCGCAGGGACTTATGAATAGCTGGGAGTCCGATGGTTTTTTTGTAGGACTTCGCGATTATGGCAGCAATCGTAAAGATGCCTTGCTTAACTGGGGCGATGATGGCGATGATAATCTACGTTTCCAATTTAATGGTAGCGACAGGATATTTGTAAAATCAAACGGCTATGTAGGCTTAAGCACTACAACACCCGTAAACACATTAGATGTAAACGGCAGTATGGCTCTAGGCAGTTATGCAGGTACTAACGGTACCTCGTCGGGCTATATCATTACACCGGGCCGTATTGGTATTGGTACCACTAACCCAATACGCTCGCTGGATTTATCAACTAACGGACAAATTACCTTTGGCGACAATGCAGGAACCACCACCACTACCGAGGTAGGTATATTCTGGAACGGCGGAAACGATTATGGTCTTTACCGCACTGTGGGTGGATGGTCTGGCCCCGACTATCAACAGCTAAAAATGCGCTGGATTACAGGCCTTATACTGGATGGTGGCGCAGGCTATGGTAAAAGCGGCATAAGTATGCAACCCACCGGTGGTAAAGTTACTATTGCCGGCACAAGTGGTGCAGCTACTGTAGGTATAGGTACCGGTACACCGGTAAACACATTAGATGTAAACGGTAGTATGGCCCTGGGTGGTTATGCTGGTGTTAACAGTACTTCTGCTGGCAATTTAATTACCCCCGGCCGCATAGGTATAGGTACTAACAGCCCGCAGCGCTCATTAGATTTATCTACCACCGGCGAAATTACATTTGGTAATAATGTGGGTACCACTACTACCTCAGAGGTGGGTATGTTTTGGAACAACGGAAGTGAGTATGGTATTTTCCGCACTACCGGCGCGTGGAGCAGCCCCGATTATCAGCAGTTAAAGCTAAACTGGGTTACGGGTATTATAATAGATGGCGGTTCATCTTACGGCAAAAGTGGTACTATAATACAGCCTTCGGGCGGCAAGGTAGGTATAGGAACCAGTACACCGCTCTCTACGTTGTCGGTTAACGGTGGTGTAGCTATTGGTTCTTATGCAGCCAGTAACGCAGCCGCATCTGGCTCGCTCATAGTTTCGGGCAACATTGGTGCAGGTACTAACGACCCCCGGGCCAAGGTGCACGTTACGGGCGGCAGCGTATACATTAGCGATGCCGGTAACGGTGTTGTTATGAAATCGCCCAACGGCACCTGCTGGCGCCTGACAGTCACCAACGCAGGTGCGGCGCAGTTTGATGCTATTGGCTGTCCTTAATGGTTTGAAAATTTCTTTATTGTGTAAGGGGCCGGCAGGGTATGCCGGCCCTTTTTATTACTTGTATTCAAGCGGTACGTAACCAATCATGGTTTCATTTTTACCGGGTATGGCAATTGGCTCCAGCACTATTTCGTAATCGCTCAGCGTTTCCGATACGCATACTACATCATCCGCTTCAAACTCAATTTTATGTTTATCATCAAAGTGTGCTTTGGCCTTGGTGCCTAACGTTTCGGGTGTGTGCTGTTTCATAAATTCATGGTTGCGCAGCTGTGCCACGGCATCCGTTACACCAGTAGCTACCATAAAAAGTTTTTTATGAAACTCCTCAAACTCACCCTCTTTATACCCACCAAGGTTTACAAAGTATAGTTTTAGCGTTTCGTCTTTTACTTCACTACTCTTTTTCTGTAGTACTATTTTGTAGCCGCCGGCATATTCTACTTTCATCCACGCATCAATATGCACTCTATCGCGTTGTGCTAACGTTTGCAACAGGTTATTGCCAAATGTGGTGGCATCAAAACCCGGCAGTGCTTTTTTAATTGCTTTGCTCACGTCAGCTATCATTGGCTTGTGCCAAAACAATTTCATCTCGCCATAAAGTTCATCCACACTTTTAGCCACACCAAACATCACATCATGTTGTTCGGTATAGCGTCCTTTTGGAGTACAGCCTAATAAAATGCAGAAGAGATATAGCTTTTCGTTTTCTGTAGCCATTAGTAGGTTTTAAAACACGAAGTTAGGCCTTAAATAAATCATGTTCCTTGTTATTTCAAACTTTTTACTTTAGCAAAACCCAACATCCAAAAAACAGGAAGAAATGCTTTATACATCCGACCAATTGCACGAGTTTAAAAATCAAACTTTCGCGCATTTACTTATAGAAGAAAAAGACCATTTACTTACGCTAACCCTTAATCGCCCTGAAAAAAAGAATGCGCTTAATCCCGTATTGTTCAACGAGTTGGCTTATGCCTTAACATATGCCGCACAAAATCGCGATACATGGGCGGTGGTGATTGCAGCTGCGGGAGATGTGTTTTGTGCCGGGGCCGACTTAAAAGCCTTTGCCGGGGCTACCGAAGAAACGACATCTACAGTGCCGCAGGCCACCAAAGAAGTAGTGATAGGGGATATATTTAATGCCTTGCACAAACCCTGTATTGCCAAAGTGCACGCACCGGTATATGCTGGTGGTTTTCTTATAGTATGTGGCTGCACACATGTAGTAGCTTCATCAAACGCTACATTTAGTTTGCCCGAAGTAAAAAGAGGCTTGTTCCCTTTCCAGGTAATGCAAAGCCTTTTGCAAATAATGCCGCCGCGCGCAGTATTGGATTTTTGCATGCGCGCCAAAACATTAAATGCCGCAGACGCAGAAAAGGTCGGGCTGGTGAGCAAAGTGGTAGAACCTGCCACACTAAACGAAGAAGTGCAGGCGCTGGTAAATGAAATTTTCCAGTATTCGCCATCGGCTATCCGCTTAGGCCTCGAGGCTTTTGATAACCTTAAGCGTACACCCGCCGATGAAGCGCACAAATATTTAAAGCAAATGCTTGGCGAGTGCATTCAAACCGAAGATGCCGCCGAAGGCCTTCAGGCATTTGCAGAAAAACGCAAGCCGGTTTGGAAAGGATAATTTGTTTTTAATGTATTAATCTCATTACTCAATACTAACTACTTAATACTCACAAATGGCAAACAAAATCGTAATCACAGCATCATTAACCGGCGTATTGGCTACCCGTGCACAGTGCCCTTACATACCGTATACGCCCAAAGAAATTGCATTGGAAGGCAAACGTGCGGTAGA
>DATGXP010000155.1:0-2633 GCA_035298845.1 Chitinophagales bacterium | reverse complement strand
CAGGCCGTTGTAATGGGCCGTAAGCGTGTGTACTCCGTTAGGGTTAGTAGTGTCAGATATAGAGGCGGTGCAGGTTGTAGGGTTAGTTACTACAATTGTGTGGCAGTTTGAGTCGCAAAACTGCTGGTTGCTGTTATACATAAACACACAAGCCGTATAGGTGCCGGAATTTAACGATGTAATGGTGAAAGGGTTGCCACCGCCTGTCAGTACCGTTATTCCATTGGCATTCTTTATTTTCCAGGTAAAGTATTGTGTGCCGGTTCCTGTGGTGGTAGCAGTTAATACAGTAGGATAGGTATTATTACTTGTAAACGATACGTTGCCACAAACGGCTGCTACCGTAATCTCCTGGCAAATCGAATCGCATAATACGGTACCCTGTGCCCCTTTTATATACAGGCATACACGGTGCTGGCCGGCCGATAAATTGTTGTAGGTGTAGGCAAGGTAAGTAGGCGCAGTAGATGTGTACTGACCGTCAAGGCTCCATTGATACCATGTACCGCCTGGGTAATTATTTCCGGCGTTTACACTAAGGGTAGTTCCGCTTAATGTATAGGTAAAATGGGCAGGCATGCTGCACGGTGTATTTGTGCTAGGAACTACTACTGCTGTGCAAAATGTATCGGCGCACAGGGTGTTGTTAATAGTAATGTAATGACAGACATTATAGGTTGTTGTATTGGCGCTGGCCGGGTAGGTATGTGTTATCCGGTAAGCCGTATCGGTAGATGTAGTGCCATCGCCAAAATCCCAAAGTGTTTGCTGGTTAGGAAAACTGTAACCTGTTTCAAATACTACGTTATTACTATTCGCAATAGATTGAAAACCTGCATTTACATTCACATTGCAACCGGTTACCTCTACCGTTTTGCATATCGAGTCGCACAGTGTATTGCTGTTGCCATACACATACAGGCAAACCTCATGCAGCGAAAAGGTGCCCATGTTGGTAGCTACATAGCCTGTATTGGGATTTGCGTTGGTTACAAACACGCCATCTATTTTCCATCTGTATAAAGTATTGGTGGTAGTGCCCGTTGAGGTACTGTTGAAGTATACGGTGGTACCTGCCTGCCCTGCCAGCGTGTAGCTAAAATTAGCATCTACGTTAGCACACACGTTTGCCACAGTGGTGGTCACGCTTTGTGTTACCGTTTTGCTGCAGCCGTTACTATCGGTTACGGTCAGGTATACCTGGTGTGCACCGGTAGTATTGTAGCTTACAGTAGTTACTGCCGTAGTAGAAGTAGAGGGCGTGCCACCCGGAAATTGCCAGTAATAGGTTAATGGCGGATAATTGCTTGAGCCGGTGCCTGTAAATACTACTATGTTATTCTGTACACTGGCGCTTATGGTGGCCTGCACCATATTATCGCAATTTATATACACCGTTTTGCACACGGTATCGTTGCAAAAGTTGCCGTTATTATCTTCTGCTTGCAACCACAAACATACGTGGTATGCCCCCGGGTGTGGAAACACATGCGTAGGATTGGCCAGTGTTGAACTGGTGCCATCGCCAAATTCCCACACACGGCCTGTCACCTGCCATCCGCTGTTAACGGTGGTTGTATCATGAAACCACGGTACCAAATTGGGATTTAAATTTTGATAGAAACCGCCCTGTATGCCACATTGTGCTTTTACAAGCACGGTGCAACATATAATCAGCGCTAACAGGCTTAAGCGTTTAAGTGTATTCATAAATCGCGTATTTTGGTTTTTAATTTGGTTAAGTGTGTGCATATACTGTTTGATACCCCAAACATACAAATAGGTTGTATCTCCGGCCTATAATTCTATATCTTTTCTTACGTGTCCAAATCTGCAGGTTGCAGGCCCACCTTGGGGGCCAGCCAGGCGCGGTAGCGCAGTACCTCCCCATCTTCTACCGAACCCTTTACAGGTAAGGTAACAAACTTATTTACCGATGTAAATAGCTTTTTATTGGCTTTCAGGTCAGGCGATTTCATCAGGTCGGGTATTAGCTTAAGTATAAAGCGCTCCCGTTTACTATCTTCTGCTGCAAGTTGTGTGTCGAACTGTTTTTTTACCTGTTCAACGCGTTTTGCGCTCACCTCCACATCGCCCGCCTCGTACTGCATTATGCATTCGGCTATGGCTATTTTCATTTTTAGCGATACATCGGCCTTTTTATAATGGTCGTTTACATACAACCTGTTCAGGTTGCGTATAGCCTCATTATACCGCTGCTGATAGAAGAGGAGAGTAGCCTTGTTCCAGTAAATAAAAAACTCGTAGTAGCTGTTCTTCATGCTCTTCATTTCTCGCTCGGCTTCATCCAGTGCCTTTAGCCCGCGGGCCAAATCTATCTGCGCATAGTTTATTACTAACGCATTGTAATAGAAGAACAGGTACTTATCGTGCAGCATCCCGCCAAAAGCGCTTAACTCTTCGCCCAGTGTTTCAGCATAGTCCAGGCTTTCTATAAACTTGCGGTTTTTAAAGGTGGCATTTATAATATATATCAGCATCTGCACCTTTGTTTCGTGGTTGCTTTTGTCAAACCACTTTTCATCTACAAACTTTTTGTAGGTGGTCAGCATAAACTTTTCCAGCTCCACAAAATTGTGGTTCTGTATCAGTATCTGGCTCAGTGCCCTGAA
>DATGXP010000154.1:0-2535 GCA_035298845.1 Chitinophagales bacterium | reverse complement strand
CGCATTAACCGATGCGGCCTTGTTGGCTAAAGAGGGCGTAGATAATATACTGGTAGGCGCCTACGACGAGGTGAGCGATTATAAGTATGCCGCTATGCGTAAAACCACCGAGCTGCGCGAAGAACCTTGCAATAGCAATGAATTGTATACCGATACAAGAGGTATTATAGCTGGAGAGGGCTCGGCATTTTTTGTATTGGCTAAAGAGAAGAATGAGAAAACCTACGGAGAGTTTGTAGGGAACAAAACCTTTTACAAACCTGCCGATAGCGATGTAGCGCTGGATGAAATTTACAGCTTTTTAGATGCGCATGGCTTAGGTGTGGCAGATATAGATTTGCTCATTACTGGTATGAACGGCGACGCTAACAGCGATGAATTTACCGAAGATGTTTGCGAAGATTTTTTTGAACATACTACCATTGCTGCTTACAAACATTTGTGTGGCGAGTATATGACCTCTTCTGCCTTTGCATTCTGGCTGGCCAGCCAGATAATGAAGACGCAGCAAGTGCCAGATACTGTGGTGTTGAGAAAGGGCGAGCGCGCACCTAAAAATATTTTAATTTACACGCACCATAGGCACAACCATGCGCTTATGCTTTTCAAGGCATGTTAAACGCTGTAAACACACGACTCGTATTCATAGCAACACTGTTGCTGCTTGTGTTTTTCGACTGGCGCTACGACCTTCCATGGTGGATTTACCCACTACTTTTACTTGCTTATTTGTCGGTGCTGTTTTACGGCTCTTATTTTATCCAATCAGGTTTTTTCATTAAGGCACTTTACAAAGGAAACCCTGAACGTGAAGCCATAGCCATAACCTTCGATGATGGCCCTATGCAAGAGTTTACGCCTCGTCTGCTCGATTTACTAAAAGCCGAAAACGTGCCTGCAGCGTTTTTTCTAATAGGTAAAAATATAGTCGATAATCAGCCGCTGGTTAAGCGCATGGTAAATGAAGGCCATGTTGTAGGCAACCACAGCTACTCGCACACCTATTGGTTTAGTTTGAATAATGCAGCTACCATACAAAATGACTTACAGCAGTGCGATGAAGAGATTGTAAAAGCCATTGGTAAAAAGCCACGTTTTTTCCGTCCTCCCTATGGGGTTACTAACCCTATGGTGGCCAACGCTACTAAAAAAGGTGGCTATCAGTGCATAGGCTGGAGCATACGTACTTATGATACAAATGCCACCAATGCACAGGCTCTTTTGCAAAAAGCTCTTAAAAATCTGTCTAATGGCGACATAATCCTGTTCCACGACTGGGGGCAACATACTATTGGCATTCTTTCTGACTTCATAAAAGAAGCACGTTCGCGCGGTTTCCAGATTATAGGTCTCGACGAACTGCTGGGAGAGAAGGCTTACTATTAATCAACCCATATTTAAATGAGTTACAAAGAATTGTTTCATGTCTATGTCAGCGCTAATGTAGCAGGTGTGGACGGCTGTTTGTCCTCCGCTGGCGGAGGTGTCCCGACTGTGTCGGGATGGAGGTGGATGACACTTTTAATGCTAATGATAATTTGCACGATGGTTCCTGCCCAAACTTTTACGCCTGTAAAGGATGCTGCCGCTCTTCAAAAAAACATTCTCGAAGCCTCTAAAAAGATAAACACAATACAATGCGATATGGCCCAGGAGAAATCTATGGCCATGCTAACCGAGAAGGCTGTGTCTAAGGGTAAATTCTATTTTAAAAAATCTGATAAAGTGCGCCTCGAATATCAGCAGCCGGCAAAAAACCTGATAGTAATGAACGGTGAAAAAATGATGATGCAGGACGATAAAAAAGCATCAAAAATGGACATGCACCGCAGCAAGATGTTTCAACAACTGAGCAGTATTATAGTTGGCTCAATCAATGGTACTTTATTCAATGGCAAAGATTTTACTGTAAGCTTTGCCGAAAGCAAGACCCTGGTAGAAGTCACGCTTAAACCCATTAATAAAATTATGCGCAACTACCTTAGCAATATTGTAATGGTAATGGATAAGAAAGATTACACGGCTGTAAGCATTAAAATGAATGAGCCCTCCGGTGATAATACTCTTATATCTTTCAGCAATAAGCAATTAAATGTTGCCCTTGGCGATGAGTTGTTTGTCGTAAAATAGTACCGTCACACCTTATAAATAAAAAATGGCATCACGCAGTAGCGGATGCCATTTTTCATTTGCCTTTTGTTAGTGCGTGTGTATTATGCCGAAGCTTTGGTAGCCGATTTGGCTGCTGATTTAGCTTTGGTTGCTGCTTTCTTTACTGCTTTTACGGCCTTCTTCACAGCAGGTTTTTTAGCTACCTTTTTTGCGGCAGATTTAACGCTGTTGGTTGCTTGTTTTACAGTGCCGTTTTTCTTTTCAAAACCCGCTACTTTTTTTTGCAGCATTGCAATTTCTGCATTTGCAAACTTAGTAGCTTTACTTACCGCCTCGTGGTACTTTTTTTCAAGTTCAGGCATGCGACTTTCAATTTTCTTAATGGCGCTATCTACAATCTTCTTTCCATCATCTTCGCTAACG
>DATGXP010000153.1:0-9002 GCA_035298845.1 Chitinophagales bacterium | reverse complement strand
TATACTTTGTCGTTTCGCATATATACATCAGCCAGCAATAAATAGTTTAATAAGTTTTCCGGCTCTGCTTTTATCTTGCTTTCGAAAAACTCTTCGGCAAATAAATCGGAAGTGGTCACAGTGTATTCGGTTGCTTTATTGTACGACTGGTATTCTGCTACAGATGTAATGCCCTTTAATACCCTGCCGTCTTTGTCTGTTACCCGTATCATAAAATTGGCGGCGTTGGTTTCGCTCTCTCCCACCTGCACCAGCACACGGTTGAAACCTTTATTTAGTTTTACATTGCTGGTATATACATCCAGGTCGCAATTGCGCTCATCGGGTACATTGGTTACCAGTTTATCGTTTACCCATATTTTAAGCGAGCCTGAGTTGCCACTCCGGAAAAACACCTCCTGTTCTACATCGCTTTTCAAAAACGTTTGTGCATACATTATCGAGCTGTTGATAAGGAAGTAGAAGTTAAAATCGAACCACCGGTCGGTTCGGAAATGGGGCGGCGTAAACCATTTTACATCGGCCTCTACCTTATTTTGAAAAACGGCTTCCGGTTCCGGGTTTTGTAGTACCCTAAAATCTTTATTAAAGCCGCTACCCGAGGTATTGTCAAAAGTGCCCAGCACCTGCCAATTGCTTATAGCGCCTATTTGGGCATATTCGTTTTCTGCCATTTTGAAATCGCCCGTTGCCTCATAATGCTTTCCCAGCATAGAGTGAACCATAGCTGCTATTGTACCATTGGCCTTTGGCTCGGCCGCCAGCTTTTGTAAAAACGCGAGTTGCTCTTCGTTCTTTTTGTCGTAGCCCTCAAAAATTACCGGTGATGTCCATAGCGCATATAAATATGGATATGGGTTAGATGAGGAGGAGTAAAAATTACGAAAAGCGGCAAATGCTTCTTTGTTTTTGTCTTCACTCCAATAAACCAATGCAAGCGATAGATTGGCTTCCGCTTTAGTATCTGCGTCTTTAGCGGCACTCACAAATAAGTCTTTAGCTTCTTTTCGCTTATTGGAATTGAATGCCTGCCAACCCTGCTGCAGGGTTTCCTTTGAGGCTATCGCGGGGGTAATAAAAGTAAGCAACAGGAAAAGCAAGCTAGTATATCTTAATATCTGAAACATGAATTGCAAGGGTTTTTATCTATAAACTTTAAGCCGGTGAAGATATTGTTTTAGCACAAAAAGAAGCATACTTGCAGTATGAGTGCTGTGCTTTACCTGCCTTATTTACCTAATATTAACTGGTTACAAAATTTTATAAAACACCAGCCGGTAGTTATAGAGCAACATGAAAATTTTGTAAAGTCTACCTTTAGAAACCGGTGTATGATTGCCGGTGCCAATGGACCTCAGTTATTGTCTGTCCCGTTGCTTGGCGGGCGCGACCATCACCAGCCCTATAGAAATGTTCGAATATCAAATACAGGGCACTGGCAAAAGAAGCACTGGCAGGCTATCCGTTCGGCTTATGGTAGTGCGCCTTATTATGAATATTATGCCGATAGGTTTGAAAGTTTTTACCTAAAAGAGTTCGAATTTCTATTCGATTTTAACCTTGAACTACTGGGGTTATTAGTAAAAGCACTTAAGCTGAATTCCCAAATTACTTTAACCGAATCATTTGAAACAGCAGTACAGAATAGGGCTGATCTTCGGAATGTTTATTACGGAACCGATATCAAGTATTACCAGGTATTTGCGGAGAGGAATGGCTTTGTGCCAAACCTTTGTGCGCTCGATTTATTGTTTAACCAGGGACCCGAGAGTAACCGTATTATTACAATTTAAGGCAGTTAGTACAATACACTTTTTTTTCTCACAGTCGAAAATGTGTCAACCCAGAATCTGTTTAAATAATTGACTATCAGACGTTTAAGTATTTATGTGTCAACCCAAAATTTGGACGGGTGTAAACCATTACTTTTTGTCTTATATGCCAAACTCCACTTTCCAGCTAAACACCGGTACAATACCCAGATTGGTTTTGGTTTCAATCATCTGGGTTTCGGGGTTGTAGATACGCGCCGCTACATTATTGCGGTTAATTATGTTTTGCGCATCAAAGGAGAGCATCCATGAATATTTCTTTTTGTTTCTTCTGAAACTAACCCCAAAATCTATCCGGAAATAGTCAGGAAGCTTTTCGCTAAAGGCTTTGTCTGTCTGGTACACAGTTTCGTTGGCGGCAATGGATTTGGGTAAGTCAACCGGTGTAACTTTATTGCCGCCGCGCCATATTATTTTGGCGTTTATGCCTATTATGTTGTTCTTCTTTTTACCTACAACAAACTCTTTACCGCCTAGGGCATTCAGTACATAGTTTACGTTATAAGTGGTGTTACGCCATCTGCCATCGGCCGCCCGGTATTTTGAGTTGAACAGCGAGGTGGTGAGCATAAAAAAGTAGTTTTTCGAGAAGAATTTTTCAATCGTCAGTTCAAGCCCATAGTTATAGCCTACGCCCTTGCTCTTCAGAGGTATATTTACAAAGCCATCATCGTAATTTACTATCGAGAAAGTCCGGCCATTGGTATCGGCACCAATAGGTACATTGAATAGGTACTGGAAGTAAACTTCGGTTTTTAGCCTGAAGTCTTTATAAAAGCTGAAGTTATAGCCGGCAACGGCATGAAATGCCCTTGAAAAATCGAGGTTGCGATTGCCGCCTTGTATACCTGCATTGTAAGATACATAGGTAGATATTGCGTCGATGCGGCTGTGCAATCCAAGCCCAAAACTTACCGACTGCTTTTCGGTAGCTTTGTATTCTGCGCTTATCCGCGGTTCTGGATAGAACTTATTATTCAGCAATGAAAAAAGTAAGTGCATTCCACTATTTAACTGAAACCGCTCGGTAAAACGATGTTTCCATTGCACATAGGCCTGCACCATAGACGTATTGCCGGAAAAGTCCACCTGCTTTTCTACCTGCTGGTTTAAATATGAAAAACGCTCGCGGAATAATCTGAAATCAATGTTACTGTACACTGCCCCCAGCCGTACCACATTACGGGCATCTATTTTGGTATTGAGCATAGTTGCAGCCCGCAGGGTTTTGTAAATAAATTTTTCATTTCCTGTTTCAAACCGGTTAAAGTCATAATCAACCGTATCGTCGGTACTGCCATTATTGGTATAGCTATAACTAACTACCGTTTTAATATAGGTGCGGTTATCTTTAAACGGAAACAGGTGGGTAATGCCTGCTACACCCATCATCTGTTTTTGCGCAAACTCGCTTTTGTCGCTTATGGTTTTCCATTCGCTGGTATCGCTTTTTACCTTATTGCCTAACGAACTTAACCCACCAATGCCAAAGAGGGTAAAACTGCCCGCTTTATTTGTAGGGAAATAGAAGTTGAAGCAAAGGTCCTGGTATTTGGGGGTTACACTACCGCCTATATCGAAGCCGGTAAGCGCGAACAACTCGAGGGTAGAATAACGGTAATTTACCAGATAAGAGCCTTTATACTTTTTACTAAAGGGCCCCTCTATAGCTGCCTCGGCCCCTAAAATGCCCAACTTAAGGGCGAACTCCCATTTTTCTGAATTACCCTTTCGAAGGTTTACATCAAAAACACCGCTTAAGGCGTTGCCATACTCAGCAGCAAAGGCCCCCGAAAAGAAGTCGGTATTGGTGAGCATGTTGGAGGATAGGATACTTACCCCACCACCGGTAGAGCCCTCGCTGCCGGCAAAGTGGTTGGGATTGGGTATTTCTACCCCTTCCATACGCCAAAGCAACCCGCGTGGCGAGTTGCCCCGCACTACTATCTGGTTGTTTTCATCGTTGGCGGTAACCACGCCCGCAAAACTTTGGGCCATGCGGGCCGGGTCGTTTTGGGTGCCTGCATAGCGGTTCATTTCTTCTGCCGAAAAGGAACGGGCGCTTATGGGGGCAAAGTCGTTATTAGCTCTCGATTTATCCTTTTGCGCCACAATCTCCACTTCTTTCAGGTTACTCACCTTCTCCTGCATCTCTATATTGATAACCAGGTCGCGCGAGGAGATGAGCAGCAACTCACTTACAACTAAATCATCGTAGCCTATGTAGGAAAACTTAAGTGACTGGCGCCCAACAGGAGCATTTTCTAACCTGAAACTGCCCTCTATATCGGTGGTTGCTCCTTTCGGCGGGTTAGTATTTAGCAGTAGCACATTTACGCCAAATAAAGGCTGGTGGCTATCCTTATCTATTACCTTGCCTTTTATTGTAGTGGTAAACTGCTGCGCAATAGAAGAATTAAATAAAAACAGCAACAAAATACAGATGGCTACCGGGCGCATAATACGGTTGTAATACGATAAGATGACCGAAGGTAAAATTTTTGGATACAGTTTGATAAATTAGCGCGCTGATGAAGAGTATAGTGTTTTCGTTTTTAGTATTGTGCGCGTGTGCTATGGCCATTACAGGTTGCAAGCCCGGTTGCAAAGATGTTACTTGCCTTAACAATGGTGAATGTATATCGGGTGGCAGTTGCCAATGCGAAGGGCAGTGGGGTGGATTGTATTGCGACTCTCTTTGCCCCTTGGGATATGAGGGCACTTATTGCAACATACCCTCGCGCAACAAGTTTATCCGCACCTGGAACGCCACTACGTCTTCGCCATCTACAGGTGTAAAAGAGCACTCTCTGTTTGTTACCAATGGCCCCATAGTACAGCAAATAATTATTACCAATTTTAATGATGAGCACTTTACTGTTGTAGGAACCATAACGGGCACAAATAAATTTGATATTATGCCCCAGTATGCCACGGGTAACTTCACCGGTGCGGTAGTTGGGTCAGGCTACTTAAATGGCGACAACCTGGCCATTAACCTAACCAAAGACGGAGTTGATTATTTTGCTAACTGCAACCGATGAGATGAAGATAAACGTAGACGTAATTTACAGTGATGATGATTTGGTAGTGGCTAATAAACCTGCCGGCATAACCGTAATACCCGACAGAATACACCCCGAATGGGAGACCGTGCAAACCATTCTTGAAAAGCAGTTTGGCAAGTTGTGGATTGTGCACCGTATAGACCGCAACACCAGTGGTGTATTGTGTTTTGCCCGCAATGAGGCAGCGCACCGGCATGTGTCGCTTCAGTTTCAAAACCATACGGTTAAGAAAGTGTATGCGGCTATTGCCACAGGCAGAATGAAAGCCCCCCATGGCGAGATAAGCGAGCCGATAGCTGAAAATATGGCCCGACCCGGCAGCATGCTGATTCATAAGCGCGGTAAGGATGCTCTTACAATTTATGATGTGGTAGAGGAATTTAAGCATGCATCGTTTTTAAAGGTGGAGATAAAAACCGGGCGTACGCACCAGATACGGGTACACCTGGCTTATATAGGAAACCCGCTACTTGTAGATGAATTGTATGCTGGCAAGGCAGCATTTTATTTCTCATCTATAAAGCGCAAGTATAAGGCCACCGATGAGGAGGAAAGGCCCACTATAGCCCGCCTGACCCTACACGCCTCGCAAATCACATTGCAGCACCCTGTTACCGGCAAAGATGTAACCTTTGAGGCGCCCCTGCCTAAAGACCTGGAAACGGTGTTGAAGCTACTTCGCAAATACGATGCATAGACGGGGAGTATATTATTGTGTTTTCGAAAAATCTTAGCATGTTTGGAATATAATAGCTGCCTATGAAGAACCTTTGCATTTTACTTATCACTGTAGTTTTGCTTCAATCCTGCAAGAACAGGATTAATAACACCGTTGAAACGGTAGGCAGAGCCGACTCTGCTACGGTAACAAAGTTTGAAAATTTCAAGGCAGATTTTGTAGAGGAACTTTGGGAAACATACCCGGGCTGGGCTACCGGTGCGGGATACCATAAATATGATTCGGTACTTATAGTGCCCGATGCCAAAGCGCGCGCGGCTGAACTTGCCTTTGCTGACCGTATAGACGATCAACTGGCAGTAAGTAGTTTTAATAAGCTGGATGCCAATAATAAAACCGACTATAAGCTAATTCAGAATTTTACTAAAGGGATCCGGTTTAGTATTAATGAGTTTAAAAGTTACGAGTGGGACCCTTCTAATTATAATATAGGGGGTAATTTGTTTGATGTGATTGACTATAAGCAAAGTGCCTTGAATGACAAACTCAGGGCCTTAACCATAAAACTGCAGAATGTGCCTGCTTACTACGCAGCAGCCAAAGCAAATATCAACAAACCGATCCTGGAGCATACCCAACTGGCTATACAGCAAAATGAAGGGTCACTGTATTTTTTCAATTCCATTTTTCCTGATTCTTTGAAAGTATCTACTCTCAACAATGACGAAAAGGCTGTGTTTGAGAAAAATGCATTGGCTGCAAAAAATGCAATGCTGGATTATGTGGCCTGGTTAAAGGAAAATTACCCGGCCACTGACTCTTCTAAATTCCGTAGCTTCAGGATAGGGAAGGAGTTGTATGCCAAAAAGTTTTTGCTGGATGTAGATTCCCGTTATACCGCCGATGAAATGTTTAAGAAGGCGGAAGAGAGAAAGAAGTATCTGCATGAGGAGATGAGTAAGTTAGCGGTGCAACTGTGGCCTAAATATTTTGGTAGTCCACTAAATGAAAATAAAGACAGTAGCCTGGCAAATATTAAAAAGCTAATTGACAAGATAAGCCTTCAGCACTGCAAACGGGAACAACTGCTTGCTACTATTGAAAAACAGCTGCCCGAGCTTACCGCTTTTATAAATGAGCATAAGCTAATAGACCTGGACTCAACCAAGCCTTTAAAAGTACGTAAAACGCCTGATTATGCGGCAGGCGTAGCTGGGGCCAGCATAAACTCTCCGGGGCCATACGACAAGGAAGCCACCACCTATTACAATGTTACCCCGCTTACAAATTACACAGCCGCGGAGGCAGAAAGCTACCTGCGCGAATACAACGATTATGTGCTGCAGATATTAAACATTCACGAAGCTATACCCGGCCACTATACGCAGGGCATTTATGCCAACCGCTCGCCAAGCATTATTAAAACTATTTTAGGCAATGGCGCAACAATTGAGGGCTGGGCTTGTTATGTAGAGAGAATGATGATTGAAGAAGGATATAAACCATCGCCCGAAATGCAATTGTTTTACTACAAATGGAACCTGCGCGAAACATGCAATTTTATACTTGACTACAGCGTGCATTGCAATAACTGGAGTAAGGAAGAGGCTACCGCTTTGCTTGAAAAGGAGGCTTTTCAGCAGAAAAAAGAAGCTTCGGAAAAATGGAGAAGGGCTACCTTAACACAGGTGCAACTGACCAGCTATTTTACAGGCCTTACCGAAATTTATGAGCTTCGCGAAGAGATAAAAAAGGCGCAGGGCGACAAATTCGATTTAAAGAAATTTCATGAGCAGTTTTTGAGCTATGGCTCGGCACCGGTAAAGGAAATAAGAGAATTGATGAAATAAGATATCGTATTTTTCCTAAAATTATGTTGTTTAGCAAACAAATAGAGCATCCCCCAACTTGGCAATGACAGATAAAAGCGGACTACTTACCATACAAAAATTCGTCTTTTTGCTAGACGATTTTCATTACCAGGAGTTTTGTCATAACCTGGAGGCGGGTAATGCTGCCCTATCGCTTAAGTTAGTAAAGGCCATACACAATAAGCTTCCGGCCTTTGATACTCACGAGGAATTGTGTATCAAAATTTACGACAGCATTAAGCAAAAGCAGAATTTTAATCAACTAAGTTCTTATACTTTCAAATTGTCGTATTTACTTGGGCAAAACTACCCCAACTATCTGCACCATAATGTATCGCTTATAGAAAGACTGGTAAATGATGGTGAAACCGAGGCGGCTAATTTCAGGGGTAATTGCCTGCAGGATATTGCTGAAGAAATAGAAGATTTTCAGTCGCTTTCTTTTGCGCTTAAGTTTCTAACCCAACAGGCTTTTTTAACCCGCGATTCGGTTACCGGATTTAAACTGAATACTGAACTGGAGAAAACGCTGGGCAACGAGCAGACTTTTAACCGTATTATCCATTCGCTGCGCACTACGCTTTATGTGCCTGCCGAAAGCAAGAACGCAGAGACACTGGCTAAGCTTAAGGACTTTTACCGTTTTTATCATAATTACCCTGCCGTATCTATCCGCATTTTAAGCATGTATGCCTATTTGTATACTGTTTATTATTTCAATCCGGGAATGTTCGATAGCGAGGAAGATTTGAGCTTAATTAAACAGTTAGATAAAGAACTGGTAAATAACAGCCATGTAGTGTTCCCGTTCCTTTTTGATATTAAAGGCATATTCGGGTTCCTGCTTTTAAATTCGCCTTTGGCGCGTAACGAAACTACCGAAGGCAAAAAGCACTTTAAGGAGCTTACCAAGCACTACAGCGCCATCAAATTCTGGAAAAATTATCTGAACATGCCACAGATCTTTTCCATTGCAGTGCAGGCTACAAGGTTTGTATCCACCTACCACTACCTGGTACACCGCAGCGACTATAACGGCCTTGTGCAGACCGGCGATATGCAAACCATGAAGCAGCTTAGCGATAAGTGCGCCGAGTTGCTTGAACTGGATGTATGGAAACGGGATTACAAAAACGACCTGGTAAGCGTGCAGATGCTTTATGGCGCATTGCTGGTGTTACAGGGCGGCCCGAATATCAGGAAAGGAATAGAAGCACTGGAGTCATTACTTACTTCATACCAGCAGCTAAACCTTTCGGGTAGTACCGATAGCGTTTTTCTGGCGCTTATGATAGGATACTTTGCTACAAAAAAATACGATAAGTGTGCCGATACCTTTAAGCGGTACCAGAAGGTAATTAAAGATAAACCGGTGTATGATGGCAATGATATAAGCATACATACCTATTATTATCTATCGCGGTGGCTGGAGTCGCATAGCAAACAATACATCACTAAACTGGAAGCCAATTATCAGCGCGCCATAGAAACAGGCGGGCCACAAAAAGCTATTGAAGAGTTAGTGGCTTACTTTAAAGTGCCCATGCAGGTT
>DATGXP010000152.1:0-2451 GCA_035298845.1 Chitinophagales bacterium | reverse complement strand
CTCGGCGTGTGTTGCCGCCGGGCATTGCATAAAGTTTACCATTTATGATGCAGCCAACGATGGCTTATGTTGCGCCTATGGCAATGGCAGCTATAACGTTACCCTAAACGGCACCGTAGTAGCCAGCGGAGAGAGCTTTGCCAACAGGCAAACCACTTACTTTAATTGTGCAGCAGGCAGCAATTGCAGCAGCAGCATTACCGTGGGCATTGATACATTTACGGCACCGGCACCTGAAACCTGGTACACCTTTACACCTGACACTACCGGCACCTATATTATAAGCACCTGCAACCTGGGCAACACATGCGATACTAAATTATATGTATACAACTACTGCAGCGGCCTTGTGGTAAGCGAAAACAACCAAGCGACCACACTATACGACGACGATGGATGCGGGTCTGCCTTTCAATCGCGCATTACCGGGGTGTTGAATGCCGGCACCACCTATTACATACGCATAGGTGATTACAACACCGCCTGCACCGGGCAAACTATTACATGGCAAATTCAATCGCTGGGGCCAGTGCATGGCTGTACAGATACTGCTTCCTGCAATTATAACCCGCTGGCCACAGTGGACGATGGCAGCTGCCTGTATGCCCCGAACCCGCTTTGTGCCCAACCCGACCTGGCCATAGATGCTAATGAACTGGAAACATCGATGTATGTAGATAATATAAATGCAGGATCTAACAACTGCTACGTAAGCGAAGGATGCCTTTCGGGGTATGGCAACCGAAGGCTAATCCGGTTTAGCACACACATACGCAACATAGGCAACCAGGATTATTTTATTGGCCTGCCCGATACGGCCTCGGGCCAATATGTGTTTGATGCCTGCCACGGGCATTATCACTATGTAGGCTACGCCGAATACCTGGTATACGATGCAAACCACCAACCGCTGCAACAGGGTTTTAAAAACGGTTTTTGTGTGCTTGACCTTGAATGCGATGGCGGCGGTATGGCCAAATTTAACTGCAGCAACATGGGTATAACAGCAGGCTGCGGCGATATATATAACGCCGGGCTTGATTGCCAATGGATAGATATAACAGATATAGATACCGGTAACTACACGCTGGTTGTTCGGGTAAATTGGGACCAATCGCCGGACCGGCTGGGCCACTATGAAAAAACATATGCCAATAACTGGGCGCAGGTGTGCCTGCACCTGTATTATGACCAGGGCTACAAAGTATTTGAAATACTGCCCAACTGCGTACCGTATACAGATTGCGCCGGTGATACTTTTGGCAATGCGGTTACCGATTGTAACTACCAATGCAATGGCTCGGGCGTAAGGGGCGATGTAGACATTAACTTTGCGGCCGATTCGCTGGACCTTAACCTGTATTTGGAAGGCATTAAAGAAGATACCCTTAAATACAGCACCTGTAATGACCTTAACGGCGACAGCCTGATAACCGTAACTGATGCGGCGCGCCTGAATGCCTGTTTGCTTAACACAGCCGGAAACCACCACCACCCCGGTAATTACCAGAACACGCATAAGCACTGCGAGTTTCCCAATAACATTTACAATCCCTTTGATAGTGTAACCTTCAGCATTGCCGATACTAACCTGGAGCAGCATTATATAGATTTAAGTGTACATAACGCTACGTGCGAATTGCTGGCCTACGAGTTTCAATTGCATGGCCTGGTGGTAGACTCTATTAAAAACCTGGCGCTGGGAAATTACAATCCCGATATACGCTCAGCAGCCAGTGGCCACATAGTGGGTATGGCTACCGATGAGAATTCACTCTTCAAGCAATTAGTACCCTTAAACTTTATGCGCGTATACTTCAGTTCGCTTACCGATACGTTTATCTGTATAGATAAAGTAATGGCGGTAGTAAACGGCAACTATGAGGAAGTGCTGGGCAAGCATGGCGGTTGCGTGCACATTGCACAACAGGTAGAAGATACCACTATCATCATCAGCGCGCCGGCCATCTCAGCCGATAGGCTTAGCATACTGCCAAATCCATCTACGGGTGTGTTCCAAATATATCTGCAAGGTAAATCGCTGCAGGGGGCCGCGCTGAAAGTAACCGATGCGTTAGGCAAAACAGTTTATCAAAACATCAATACCGGCCTTAGCAACTCCACTACCATAGACTTAAGCGAACAGCAAACCGGGGTGTATTTATTACACCTGGATTTGAATGGCGCGCGGGTAAATAAGAGATTGTTGGTGGTGAGGTAGGAATAAATTGCTATTAAGCATTTATTTAGCATAATGAATTTGATTAAAAAAATAACTCTTCTTGCTGGTATCTTTTTAATAAGCACCTCTTTTAACTCAAAAAAAGATTTTTTCGAGGGGATTATAGTTTATACCCACCTCTATGAAAGTCATTCGCCCCAGTTAAATGCCGAAAAAATGGCACAACTGTATGGAACAGAGTCTACATTTTATTATAAAAATGGAAACTA
>DATGXP010000151.1:0-4387 GCA_035298845.1 Chitinophagales bacterium | reverse complement strand
ACAACTACTACTACCTGTGGGGCGAGCAGGCTAAGAACTACGCAATCTGCCTGGGCTACGGCAGTATATACAACCACAGCTACGAGCCTAACTGCTTATACGAAACCTACTATCCGGATGAGGTCATCCATTTCATTACCCTTAAAGACATAGCCGCCGGCGAAGAGCTAACCGTAAACTACAACCACGACCCCGATAACAAAACGCCTCTTTGGTTTATGTAAGGTTAAGGTTGTTTCGGGTCCTATATCAGTAATCCATCCTCTCATCCGGATTCTTACAATAACACTTCCGGGGCTGTCTATAATCATATTTATTTGGCTTACAAGGCTGTTATTTTGTGTTTCAAAACCATTACACATGAGATACAAAGTCCTTAGCCTTTTAGTAGTGTTTACTTTGTTGGTTACAAACAGTCAGGCGCAGTTTTCTATTCAAAAAGCGGTGCTGGAGATTTTTGCCGGAGCCGGTTTTCAGTATATACCCGATGCGTATGTAAAGAGCCAAGCGGTGTTAACCACCTATCCGAATGCTATTGCCATATACCTGCACAACGGCGACTCTATGGCCATTGCTGAAGAGTCAAATTTGAACGGGTTTTATAGCCCTGCTTATCCGCAGGCATTAATCAACCGGTCGGGCACCCTATATAGCCGCAATGCCTGGGCAGGTCAGGTAGGTAGCGTGCTGGCAGGGGCTGCGCCGGTTACTGTATCTTTCGACTTTGTAGCTTATGATGCCCCCACCCGCAAGTTAGATGTATTTGTGAAAGCCATTTTTACGGCAGCCTTATCCGGCGATATGCGGTTTAACTGTGTAGTGGTAGAAGATAGTGTTACCGGTACCGGTGCTGGGTTCGACCAGGGTAATGCAGATAATACCACACCCGGCCACCCTTACTACGGCGCCGGCAATCCTATAGTGGGCATTCCACATCCGTATGTTGCGCGTGCCTATTTGGGTGGGGCCTGGGGCACTTCGGGGGTTATACCGGGCACGGTTGCCTTTGGCGGGCAATACCTCTACCATTACACCTATACTTTACCTGCGCACATTAATCCTTACCAGGTTTCGCTGGTGGGTATGGTAACTGCCTACGATGGCAATAACCCGGAGGATAGAAAAATTTTGAATGCCGAACTATATCCGCAGATTGCAACAGCACCCATTTCGGGTATAAGCCAAACGCCAGGTATGCCCCCGGCTGGCTTTAGTATTTACCCTAATCCCTCGGCCGGTCAGTTTATTATAGAAGCTGAACGCGATGGGGAAATAGAAATAACCAATACTACCGGCGAAGTAGTTTATGCACAACCAGTAAAACAGGGAACTAACCAGGTGCGCACCTGGCTTGCAGGCGGCAGCTACTTTGCCAAACTTAAAACTACCCATGCGGTGGTGGTTAAGCCGTTGCTGATAGCGCATTAAGCGATAGCAGATACACAAGGTTGCTTGGTTCTTGCACCGGCATTGCGAATCACTTACTTTAGCCGGCAGTAACTATTATGGACAACACACGCGTTTATAGAATGCTTTTCTCAAGCGTATACCCATTGTATATAGCTAAGGCAGAAAAGAAGGGCCGCACCAAAGCAGAGGTAGATGAAGTCATCTTTTGGCTAACTGGCTACAATGTAAAAAGCCTGCAGCAGCAAATAGATAAGAAGGTTGACTTCGAAACCTTCTTTGCACAGGCGCCACAACTAAACCCTAACGTAACAAAAATCACCGGCCTTATCTGCGGCTACCGCGTAGAGGATATAGAAGACCCACTGATGCAAAAAGTCCGCTACCTCGATAAGCTAATAGATGAACTGGCCAGGGGCAAGGCCATGGAGAAGATTTTGAGGCAGTAGGGCTGTATTATTCCCCGCCTTATTTCGTTTTGCGCACCCCCCGCTTGTATTATCACGCTCTTTTTATATTTACCCCACTTTTATAACCATAAAAACAAAATTGAAATGGCATTTGAAAATATCCTGGAAGGCCTTAAGGCAAGCGCTGTTAAAGCATCACCACTTGGTAAAACATTAAAGCTTGATTTTGGCAGTAACAAAATTGTAATAGATGGCACCGGTGCGGGTAACTTAGTTAGCACCGAAGACCGCGAAACCGATTGCACGGTTACTATAGATGAAGATACATTTACCAATGTTGCCAATGGTAGCTTAAACCCTATGATGGCGTTTATGAGTGGCAAAATAAAAGTTAAAGGTGATATGAGTGTTGCAACCAAAATGCAATCTCTTTTCAAGGCCTAAGCATTTATTGCTGTATATAAAAATGGGTCCGGTAACTATGCTTACCGGACCCATTTTTATATTGGTGATGTAGTTACTTACTGTTTCACTAACCTCCCTTTGGCTTCTGTGCCATTGGTAAAGCGTATATTAATAATATACATGCCGCTGGCATAACTGCTGGTGTTTAGCTTTATTATGCTGCTGTAGGTGCCTGCCGTTTGTGTATAAACTACCTGGCCCTGGCAGTTAGTTACCTGCAATAAAGCCACATCTTCGTATATATTACTAAGATTAATAGAGACCTCATTTACCGCCGGGTTAGGGAAAAGCTTTATCTGTGTTTGTGCATCGGTTAAACCACCAACCGACACAGTTGAATCGCACACACTGCCGGTAAGCATAGGCAGGTTAACGAACACTGCACCGGTAGCAGAGGTACAATCTCCATTATTTGCAGTTAAAGTATAGCTGGTGCCTGTTACCATGCCCGTTATAGCCCCGCCGGCAATTACTGTGGGTCCGGTTGGCGAAAAATCATAAATAAGCGATGCATTGTAGTTACTTACGGCGCTGCTACCGGCAGAAATGCAAGTAGGAGCAGTAGTGGCAACTACCGGTATACCCGGTGCCTGCAGCTTGGGCGCATTGCTGAAAGCCGCACTGGCCATAGAAGAGCAGGCTCCGTTATCAGCCGTTACTGTATAGCTTGTTCCGGTAACCATGCCTGTTATTGCACCGCCAGTGGTAGCCGAAGGCCCTGTAGGGTCAAAGGTATAAGTAAGCGCTCCATCGTAATTGCTGATAGTGCTGCTTCCCACGGCCGCACAGGTAGCAGGTAAGGTGGCAATTGTTGGCACATCGGGTGATAATAACTGCGCCTCATTGCTGAAAGCCGCACTGGCCAAAGAAGAGCAAGCTCCGTTAGCGGCTGTTACGGTATAGCTGGTACCGGTAACCATGCCTGTTATTGTACCTCCGGTAGCTGCAGGTCCTGTAGGGTCAAAGGTATAAGTAAGCGCTCCATCGTAATTGCTGATGGTGTTGCTGCCTTCTGCCGAACAAGTAGCCGGCAAGGTGGCAACTGTTGGCACATCGGGCGATAATAACTGTGCTTCATTACTGAAAGCCGCACTGGCCAAAGAAGAGCAGGCTCCGTTATCAGCCGTTACGGTATAGCTGGTACCGGTAACCATGCCTGTTATTGTGCCTCCGGTGGTAGCCGTTGGCCCCGTAGGGTCAAAGGTGTAAGTAAGCGCTCCATCGTAATTGCTGATGGTGTTGCTGCCTTCTGCCGAACAAGTAGCCGGCAAGGTGGCAATTGTTGGCACATCGGGCGATAATAACTGCGCTTCATTGCTAAACTGTATGCTTACTAAAGCAGGGCAATTTCCAACACTGGCTTCTACCGTATAAGTTGTTCCTGCAACCATGCCTGTTATGGCGCCACCGGTAGTAGCCGTAGGTCCGGCAGGGTCAAAGGTATAGCTGTATGCAGCATTGTAATTACTGATGGTACTGCTGCCTTCGCCTGTGCAGGTAGCAGGTAAGCTAACAACAGTAGGCGTGGTTAGTAATTGAGCATCGTTACTAAACGATACGCTTGCTGTAGAAGTACATGTATTGTTAGCTGCTGTTACTGTATAGCTGGTGCCTGTAACCATACCGCTTACATCTCCGTTTCCGGAAACTGAAGGACCTGCCGGGGTGAAAGTATAAGTAAGCCCTGCACTGTAATTGCTAATGGCACTCGTGCCATCAGCATTGCAGGCTGCAGCTACGCTGGTAATGGTAGGTGCATCTGGCGTCGGCAATTGCGATTCTATACTAAATGGTGCGCTTGCTGCAGGGCTACAGGTTCCGCTGGTAGTTGTCACCGTATAGGTAGTTCCGGTAGTCATACCGTTTATTTGTCCATTGTTATCTATAGTTGGTCCGGTAGGGTCAAATGTATAGGTAAGTGCCCCATTATAGTTCGTTACTATGCTGCTGCCATTTGCACTACAGGTAGCAGGTGTACTGCTGATAGTTGGTGTGGTAGGTATAGGTCCTGTAGTGGTATAGTATATTATAATACCACCTATAGCGCCACGGCCCCCATCGCTATTGCCCCCGCCGGCACCTCCACCCCCATAGGTACTGCCGGG
>DATGXP010000150.1:0-1697 GCA_035298845.1 Chitinophagales bacterium | reverse complement strand
AGCCGTAGGCATTCACCGAATTTATCTCTACTCCTTCCTTTGAGTATCTGTTTACCTGTATGTATCCATCGCCGCTGTTTATTCGCCAGATACCTTTTGCTTTGTCGAACAGTTTAGGGTCGGCTGCGCGATTAACTTCGCGCAGGCCACTTGCCGGCAAACTAACATTACCTCTTATTAGCCTTTGCACATCACCCAGTTTAACATCTAAGGTGCCATAGCGCGACAGCATAAATTTTTTAGCATATCTAATGGCACTTACCAGGTTATCTTCCTGCATCGGCTCTTTCTTAATCATTAAAAATGCAAAGGGCACCTTCCATTCCTTGCCTAATCGCTCATGCATTATCATGGCCAGGGCAGCATCCTTGTTATCAACATCTCCGCTCCAGTTCCATTGCTTCAGCTTTTTAATTGCATCCGCTATGTCGGGGTATTTTGTTTCGTTTAGTTCATACGCCGTTTTAAAATTGCGGGCATAGCTGGCTGTTTTCGAGTAGCTCTTATCAAACTTCACCCGCAAAAAATCTGCCCAGCTAAATTTGCCTTTCACTTCATTAAGCATTTCGCCAAAGCGCTCGCCGCGGTTATAGTTAAACTGCTGTATGCCTACAAAACTTCCGCGCCACTCGCAACCAATACCGCTAATAGAGTATTGTGTTTGGTTACAGCTAAATAAAAAGCCACACGCTGGATTAAGCATTTGCGGTTTTTGGTTATAAGGCACCAGGCGCTTACTTATATAAGCCGAGCTGTTGGCCGTAATAGGCAGATGCCAGTTTAAGGTTGAATCGCGCAGGGGTACCTGGCAGCCGCTTTCGTAAAATATATTGCCCTCTACATCGGCATACATAATATTAAACAAGGGTATAGCTTCCATCTTAAGTGCCTGCTCAAACTGTTTAAAGTTGGTGGCCTTGTTCATGTGGTACCACTGCTCGGTAGCGCGCAAATCCTTCGCCCCTGGAAAGTTAACTGCATACCAGCCGTTTTTTGATTGAAACACCGGCCCGAATTCGCTGGTGCGTACTTTTTTGTTTATGGCCAGCTTAACACCGCCAAGTTTAATTTTAAGGTGCGCTGTTTTTACCTGAAATTTTTTCCATTGGCCGTCAATCAAATATTTATTGCCTTTGTGCTTTACCTTAAAAATATCACCAAAGGTGTGGTAGTTGGTTGTATGCGCCCAGCCAAGGTGCTGGTTACTACCTACAAAAATAGTAGTTCCACCTGGAAACAACCCTCCAATTATATCCCAGCCTTCATCGCTTTTAACGTGTGCTTCGTACCAGGCAAAGCGGCCCTCTATGGGTTGGTGAGAGTTTACAAGCAGCCACCCTTTGCCATCGTCTGTTCTATCAGGTGCAATAGCCAGCGAGTTGGAGCCTACTTCGTTTGGCTGGTGCAATAGTTCGATGTGATTTTCGCGGATAGACTTTAAAGCCATACCGGCACCGGCAAACAAAGTAAGTGTGAGGGTAGAGCCTTTTACAACATCCTGCGCTTTAAAGGGCAGCGCTTTCTTTAGCAATACTTCATCCGGGTGTTTGGCGGCGTAATCGTTTACACCTTGTATGTAGCCCTCCAGAACTTTTTTATAACCGGCAGATAAAGCCCGCTCGTAGTTATTATCTACCAGTGTATCTACACCAAAAAACTTCAGGCCATAATCAAACAGCACGCCCTCTTTGCCAAGC
>DATGXP010000149.1:0-4380 GCA_035298845.1 Chitinophagales bacterium | reverse complement strand
TATTATCGTTGGTCAGTCCACCGCTTTCTTCCTGCTTAAGTTTGTTAGGGTCGTTGGTGGTCAGGTCCGGTGATATCTTATCCCAGGTGGTGCCGCGGTTATCGCTCTTATACAAAAACTGCGAAGCCATGTAAATACGCTTCTTGTTGTTAGCACTGCGCACTATGGGCGTATTCCAGTTAAACCTGAGCTTAGGGTCGCCTTCACCGGCTTTAGGTTGTATATCCTGAAACTGGTTTACATGTGCATCAAATTTAAATATGTGCCCGCCCTGGTATTCGCTGTAAATAATGTCGTGGTCTTCGCCGTCTGTCTGCACCCAAAAACCATCGCCACCCCCTACGTTTTTCCAGTCGCCATTTTCTATACCCCCCGGCGATTGCGAAGGTGCCCGCCAGCTGCCGTTATCCTGCATACCGCAATACACGTAGTATGGGCTCTGGTCATCTACCTGCACATGGTATAGCTGGCTTACCGGTATACTGTTCAGGTATATCCATGTGTTGCCTTTATCTACACTCATGTAAACCCCTCCATCGGTACCTACATACATGTGCGATGTGTTTTTAGGGTTTATCCATAGCGCGTGCATGTCGGAGTGTACATAGGTGTTAGACGTTGCCCCGCCGGTGTTCCAGCTAAAGCCCCCATCATCGCTGTATGAAAAACGGAATGCCGGCCTGTAAATACGTTTAGGGTTTTCAGGGTCCACCTGTATAGTGCTGAAATAGAACGGCCTTGCACAAATGTTGTCATCAGCACTTTGCTCTTTCCAGTTTTCGCCTCCATCGGTAGATAACAGCAGTGTAGTTCTTTTCGACTCTACTATCATTACCAGGTTCTCTGGTGCAGATGGTGCCAGTGCAATAGCTGCACGGCCTATATCGCCGGCCGGTAAACCGTTCTGTATCTTCTTCCATGTTTTGCCTCCGTCTACCGATTTCATAACCGAGCTGCCTGGTCCGCCCGAGCTAAAGGCATAGGGCTTACGCCTAAACTGCCAGAAACTGGCATACATGGTGTTGGGGTTCTTCGGGTCCAGCACAAAATCGGCACAACCGGTACTGTCGTTTACATATACAATTTTATCCCATGTTTTGCCGCGATCAGTTGTTTTATACAAACCACGGTCGGGCGAGTTGCTCCACAGTTTGCCGGGCACTGCTACGTAAAGTGTATTAGGGTCATTAGGGTGAATCACCACTTTGCTTATGTGCTCGCTATTGGGCAGGCCCATAAACACCCAGTTATCGCCACCATCGGTGGTTTTGTATATACCATTGCCTATAGATACCGTATTGCGCATATTGCTTTCACCGGTGCCTACCCACACTACATCGGGGTTGGTTTGGTCAACAGCAATAGCACCTATGCTCTGGCAGTGCTTATCAAACACTGATGTAAACTGTGCACCGCCGGTAGTTGTTTTCCAAACACCACCGCCTGCAGTACCTACATAAATTATCCGTGGGTCGTTGTTATACCCATCTATGGCAGATATACGGCCACCGGTAAGCGCAGGGCCTATATGCCGCGCTTCTAATTTACCCAGCGCAGCCGATGTAAGTTTTACGGCACTGGTTTGCGCAGGGGCTGCATTGCTTTTAGCCTTGCCCTTTTGGGCAATAGAAGGCAGTGCAAAAAAAGATAGTATAAGTAGAAGGAGTATTGGCTTTTTCATAATCAGGGCTTTGTAATATACTTTAGGTAAGGGTATGGGCGAAGGTTTAAAGTTTTGGTTTGTCAAACAGGGCAGCATCTACCGGCGCATTAATTTCAACTTTAGTAAAGTTTACCGGGCCGCCTTGCTCGGCACCGTTTTCATCTACACGCTGGCTGCTAAAGGGTATCACCACACCAAAGTCGGTCTTTCTGAAATCAGAATACAGAAAAGCGGTTTTAAGCTCCTTGTCTTTTAGCTTCACCCGCTGCACTTCTTTCAGCACATAGTAGGTTTCGCTATCCAGGTAGTAGTATACCATATCGCCCTGTGGCGTGGTCAGGCGCAGTTTATATACATCGGTGCCTTCCATGTCATCCATGCCCAGGTACTCTACCACATATCCTTTCTGTTTGTAATTAAACAGCAGGCCCTGCGGGTCAGAACCCAGCCTGTCGCTGCGCACATCATCCGGCGATACAGGGTCGGTTTCTCTTTTACCTCCAAACGGGTTGTAACTCCAGCCGCTATCGGCGCGTATGGCCTGTTTGCTGGTCATGCCCTGCCAGCTAAAATCAGAGTAGCTGCCTTTAAACGGTTTTGATAAATATACGCCTGTAACCGGCGCCAGCATACCCGGCCCCATAATATAGCTGCCAGTGTATTTCAGCGCGGTTATTTTGCTCCATTTGTCGGCGCCGCCGGTGGCCGCTATATATTTGTTTACTATGTCATTGGCGCTTTGCGCAAAGGCCGCAAGGTTTAGTAATAGAAAAAGTAAAAGAGATGGTCGTTTCATGGTAATTGGTTTACAGCCTCAAAGTAGGATTTTTTGCAAAATTATTTAAGCTGGCATGTATTTACAGGCTTTAGCAAATAATTAACCTGCCTGACGGCCAAACAATTGTTTTTCTTTCTCATACAAGGGCAAGTTGGTAATTACATAGTGGGTTATGTAATGGGCAACCTTTTAAATATAGCGGCGTAAAATAAAGCACCAACAAGTTATTCATTATGACCAACCGTATCCGCAAAATCGAGAAAGACCAATTGAAAGAATGTGCGTTTCAAAAGCCAAACGACACCCATACCGATTTTGAAATGCGGGAGCGTAACCGCCGTTTGTACCTGGCTATGCTTATGGGTAACAATTATGAAAGCCGCGTAAAAATCGTATTCAATACCCTGGAGGGTTACCGCGAAATATTTACCACCGTGTGGGCCACTACCGAAAAGTACATACTGCTTAAGGGCGGTTCGTATATTCCGTTAGAGGCTATCTCTTATGTAGAACTGGAATCTACCTCACAGCAACACACTAACCGGATTTTCTAACATCGATTTTAGCGACTGTAAAAATTTAGCGCCTGTAGCACCATCTACTACCCGGTGGTCGCAGCTTAGTGTCACCTTCATTTTATTAGCCACTTTTATTTCGCCGTTTATTACAGCCGGTTCCTGCCGTATAGCACCTACTGCCAGTATGCAGGCATCGGGTGGGTTAATAATAGCCGTAAACTCTTCTATGCCAAACATGCCCAGGTTAGATATGGTAAAGGTGTTGCCTTCCATTTCTGTAGGCAATAATTTCTTCGTAGTTGCTTTCTCGGCCAGCATTTTTGCCTCTACCGATATCTGCGATACCGTTTTGCCATCGGCAAATTTTATAACCGGCACCAGCAAGCCATCTTCTACCGCTACGGCCATACCAATATGGATGTGCTCGTTGTAGCGGATGGTATCGCCCAGCCAGCTGCTGTTTACATTCGGGTTTTGGCGCAGTGCAAGTGCGGCTGCCTTTATAACTATATCGTTAAACGAAACCTTTTTAGGCAACACATTATTTAACTGGGTGCGGATAGATACAGCATTATCCATGTTTATATCCATGGTCAGGTAAAAGTGCGGGGCCCCGTTCTTGCTTTCGCTTAACCTGCGGGCAATGGCTTTGCGCATCTGGCTTACGCGCACTTCGCGGCTGTTCTCTTTACCTACAAACGCCGGCATGGTTGTTTTAGGGGTAGCCGATACATTTTCTAAATCGCGCTTGGTTATGCGCCCATCTTCGCCCGTGCCTTTTACAGTAGATAATTCAATGCCTTTTTCCTTGGCTATCATACGCGCCAGGGGTGATGCTTTTATTCTATCACCATGCACCTCTGCAGTAGCCGGTTTAGATTCCGCCTGCTCTTCTGCAACCGGTGCTTCCGCTTTTGTTTCTTCTTTCGTGGGTGCAGTTTCAGCCGGTGCTTTATCTTCCGCTTTTTTATCGCTCGTCTTTTCTTTTTCGGCAGGTGCTGCTTTGTCGCCGCCACCTTGTGCCAGCAGGGCGCTATAGTCTTCTCCCTCTTTTCCTATTATGGCAATCAGGTCGCCTATTTTAAGGGTGTCGCCTTTCTTGGCAGCTACGTGCAGAATAGTGCCATTGTAGTACGACTCAAGCGGCAGTGTAGCCTTATCGGTTTCTACCTCGGCCACTGTATCGCCGCTTTTAATTTTATCGCCCACCTTTACATTTACCTCCGCCAGGAAACCTTCTTCCATCGTGTCGGTCATTCGTCCCAATCGTATCGCTTCTGCCATAAGTCAAATTTTGTAGAAACGAATTTAGGAAATGCGGGGTAAAAACAAGGGGTATTAAGCCGGTAACAAAAATTGGCTTTTAGCGGTTCATTTCGCGCGCAAGTGCTTCGCGCATTTTTTCTTTGGCAGAGGTATCC
>DATGXP010000148.1:0-1881 GCA_035298845.1 Chitinophagales bacterium | reverse complement strand
TGTTTCGTTCAGCCCTTCGAGAAACTTCTTGAAATCTTCTTTATACAGAAATATCTTATGGCTATCGTATCCATCGCCCTCAAACTTCTTCTTGCTTTCAGTAATGGTTAAAAAAAAGTCACCCTGCTTGGTGCTTCTTACATCAAAAAAGTACGTTCTACGTTTTCCCGCCTTCAGCTTCTTGCTGAAAAAGCCACTGTACTTTCCACTGTTGTTGTTCTCCACGGTTTTTAGGTTTTGGGGTTAGTTAAATAGTGTTGTTTTTTATTTAATGGTGAATTAAAATAATATTGGCTAAATTAAACTTTCTTTTAGCAAAAATTAAATACCGGTAATCAGGCAGCTTCCTGCTGCGTTTGTTCGCTTAACTGTTTCTCATATATATCTGCATAAATCCCCCCCTTTCTTAACAGCTCATCGTGGGTGCCCTGCTCGGCAATAGTGCCGTTATCTAACACCAGTATATTATCAAAATGTATAAGTGAAAATATACGATGGGTGATAATAATAGCCGTTTTGTTAGCCAGTACTTCATCCAGGTTTTGCTGTATCTGCTTTTCGGTAGCGGTATCTACCGCGCTAAGGCTGTCATCCAGTAAAAGAACGTTTGGCTGCTTTATGAGCGCGCGGGCGATAGAAATACGCTGCTTTTGCCCGCCCGACAGGGTTACGCCCCGCTCGCCTACCATGGTTTCGTAACCCAGCGGAAAGTCTTCAATTTCCCTGCCTATAGACGCATAATGCGCGTACCTGGTTGCCAGCTCTTTATCAGATTTTTCGAGGCCGAAGGATATGTTTTCGGTGATAGTTTCGGAAAAAAGAAAGACATCCTGCGGTACAAAACCCACCTGCCTGCGCAATGAACGCAGGTTGTAATCTTTTATTTCGGCACCATCTACAAAAATTTTACCGCTGCTTACATCGTACATACGCATCAGCAAATCGGCTATAGTTGTTTTGCCCGAACCGGTGCGGCCTATAATGGCAATGCGCTCGCCGGGCTTTAGTTTAAAGGACACATCTTTAAGCGCCTGTATACCTGTGTCGGGGTAAGTAAACGACACATGGTCGAAGGCAATACTGCCCTTAATTTCTCTGTCCAGTCCGCCATTTTCTTTTACCGAAGGTTCGTGGTGTAAAAACTCGTTGATACGCTTTTGCGAAGCGGCTGCCCGCTGAATAAGGGAGGCGGTCCAGCCCAGTGAGCTAACGGGCCACATTAGCATATTTACAAAACCCAAAAAGGAGGTAAGCACGCCTACATCTATTTTGCGTGCCCCCACATGTAGTCCGCCCATGTATACCACTATAATGATACTTAGCCCTATAAGAAAAGTCATGCTGGGGAAATAGATAGCATCTATTTTGGCCAGGTTCAATTGCTTTTGCTTGTATATCTCGCTCTCCTGGTCAAAATGCTTTAGCATTTCCTGTTCGCGCGTATATGCCTGCACCACTCGTATACCCGAGTAGGTTTCCTGAGCATTGGTGGTAAGGTCGCTTAGCTTAGCCTGTATTTTGGTGCTGGCGGCTTCTATTTTCTCATTTACAAAATAGATTAGTACCGAAAGAATAGGCAGAGGTATCAGCACATACAGGGTAAGCTCTTTATCCATGTATAGCATAAAGCTTACGGCAAACACTATCGTAAAAAAGAGGTTTACCGTATACATTATAGCCGGCCCTATATACATACGCACCCGGCTCACATCTTCGGTTATGCGGTTCATCAGGTCGCCGGTGTTGTTTTTGCGGTAAAAAGCGAGGTCCAACTGTTGGTAATGGTCGTAAATCTCGTTTTTCATGTCAAACTCTATCAACCGAGATACCACAATAATCATCTGGCGCATTAAGAAGGTAAAAGCACCCGCCATTAATGCC
>DATGXP010000147.1:0-2329 GCA_035298845.1 Chitinophagales bacterium | reverse complement strand
ACTTCTACCTGCCTATACTAAAAAATAACTTAGCACCGTTAAATACAGAAACACAGCAGGTGGACACAAGGTTTTGGGTACTTCTTATTAGTAGTGTAATTACGTTTACTGCCCATGCGCAGCAGACGCAGTATTACCTTGACCGTGAGGCCGCCTACAAAAATGGTATTGAATTATTTGACGAGCGAAACTACCTGAGCGCCCGCGAAAAATTTGAAGAAATATATAAGCAGCCCAAAACGGCTACCTCGCACCCTAACCTGGTACTGATGCAGAACCTGGAGTATTATATAGCCGTGTGTGCTGCCGAAACCAATGATAAGGATGCTGAACAGTTATTGCTGGGCTATTTAAAAAAGCACCACGAAACAGATAAACGCAGGTTGATATACTTCTACCTGGGTAAGTTCTACTATACCAATAAGAAATATACCGAGGCCATTGAATACTTTACTAAAGTAAAAGAAGCTGACTTAACCAACGAGCAGCTATACGACTACAAATTTCAGTTAGCCTACTCGTATTTTACCAAAAAGAAGTTTACTGAAGCAAAGCCTTTGTTTGCCTCTATAAAAGATATTCAGGACAAATACTTCTACCCGGCTACTTACTACTACGCCTTTATCTGCTTTTATACCAAAGACTATAACGAAGCATTAAAGAGTTTTACAAAAATTGAAGACTCTAAAATGTATTCATCGGTTATACCCTACTATATAGCGCAGATATACTACATAAAGAAGGACTACCCGCAGGTAATCAGTTATGTAAATAAAAATCTGGATAAGCCCGGTGTATTGTATAAAGATGAGATGAAATTTTTGTTGGGTAAAACCTACTTTCAGCAAAGCGAATATGCCAAGGCATATCCACTGCTGAACGATTACATCAGCAAGTCGACAAAAGTTTCTAAAGAAGATATTTACCAATTAGGTTACTCGGCTTACATGACCGGCGAATACCAAAAGGCAATTGACCAGTTTAAGCAACTGAACATGCTGGATGAGGTATTGGGGCAAAATGCGACTTACGCTATGGCCGACTGCTATTTGAAACTAAAGCAAAAGGACAAAGCCCGCAGTGCTTTCCAGAGTGCGGCCAGCAAAGATTTTGACAAAACCATAAAGCAGAACTCACTATTTAATTATGGTAAGCTATCGTTTGAGTTAGGTTACAGCAGCGAAGCCATCCAGAGTTTTGAAGATTATTTAGCCGATTATCCTGAGGGTTCGCATATAGAAGAAACCAATGAACTGCTTGCTGCCGCGCTTGTGCAAACCAAAAACTACGAGCGCGCCTACAAAATAATGGAAGGCCTGCGCAGCGAAAGCCCGCTGATTAAACAAGCGTACCAAAAGGTAACTTATTTCAGAGCAGTTGAGTTATTTAATGATAAGAAAACCGATGAAGCGCTCTTGCTGTGCGACAAATCATTAAAGAATACGCCGAGTTTAGAATTACAGGCCCTGGCTATATATCTTAAAGCAGAAATACTCTTTAGCAAAGGGCAGTACGATGCGGCATCGCAAAACTACCAGCGCTTTGCACAATATGCAACACCTGCGCTTGAGAAAAAAGGAGAGGCAACAAAGTTTCGTGCTGCCTATAATACCGGTTACTGTTCATTCAAAAAGAAAAACTACAGTGATGCTGCTTTGTATTTTGGCAATGCCATCGATGAATCTAAAGTTACTACAGATACAAAAGGCAAAACATCCCTATTGCCCGATTTATATCTACGCTATGCCGATTGCGCCTTTATAACCAAAAACTACGGCAAGGCTATAGATGCTTATGGTAAAATAGTAGAAATGAACTGGAGCAACGCCGAGTATGCACAGTTTCAGAAAGGGGTGATATATGGCCTGCAAGGTAAAGATGAAGAGAAGCTGGTGGCTATGAATGAGCTAATCAGCAAGTTCCCTGGCTCTAACTACTCGGAGCAGGCAAATTTTGAATTGGGGGAAACTTACCTGCAGTTAGGCAATTACGCACAGGCACGCGCTGCGTACCAGAATATAATAAGCAAGAATGCAAACAATGCTTACCTGCCAAAAGCATACGTAAAGATTGGGGTAATAGACTACAACACCGGTAAGAAGGAACAGGCAATAGAAGACTACAAGCTGGTGATTACCAAGTTTCCGGATGCAGCAGAGGCCAAAGAATCGCTGGATGCTTTGAAAGATATTTATGTAGAGTTGGGCCGTGTAGACGAGTTTTTTGCCTTTGCCCGCAAAACCGGCAACGTTAATATCAGTTCAACAGAAGAAGATTCGCTTACCTATCAGTCTGCAGAAAATGCTTACCAGGCAAACGACACTATTAA
>DATGXP010000146.1:0-3873 GCA_035298845.1 Chitinophagales bacterium | reverse complement strand
GTGTAGATGTAAACTCCCTGCGGCACTACTTCGCCTTTATAGGTACCGTCCCAGGTAAAGTTGTGCTTGTTCGATTCGAACACCATTTCGCCCCAGCGGTTAAATACCCGCAGATCGAGGTAGGCAATGCTGCTGATATCGCCAAACAGCTGGAATGCATCGTTGTTGCCATCGCCGTTAGGGCTAAACGCATTGGGGATAAAGATATCGGTAATTGAATTTACAGAAATTGTTAAGGTATCAAGCGCACGGCAGCCATTGGCATCTACCACATTTACCGTGTAGAATGTATTAGCAGTTGGGGTAGCCTCAGGCGAAGCACAGTTGCCGCAATTAAGGGTATTAGCAGGCGACCAGGTGTACACATTGCCGTGGTTAACATTGGTTACTGCGTTTAACTGAATAGCCTCACCTAAATTAATAGTGGTTGATTGGGTAGCATCTACGGTTAAAGTATAGTCGTTAGTTATAGTATAATCTGCCGTTACCGAGCAGTTACGGGCATCGGTAACAGTAACCGCATAAGCGCCCTCAGCAAGATTAGATAGGGCACTTGTGTTGGCATCATTACTCCAGTCGAAAGCGTAAGCTGCTGTGCCACCGGTTATAGCAAGGTCAATACTGCCATTATCCACTTCAGCGCATGATGCATTATGCACTACAGGTGAAACAACCATAGCCGGCATAGTGCCAATGATATAACCACCGGCTACAGAACAGCCGCTGTTATCTACCACCGTAACATCGTAGTTGCCGGCAGCCAGGTTGGTTAACAGCGTTTGTCCGCTGGCATTAGCCCAGTTGTAAGTAAACGGAGCTACACCGCCATTTACCTGTATCTGTACCTGGCCATCGGTGCGGCCAGCACAGGCTACCGGAGTAACCGTGGCGGCAATAGTAAGTGGCTGCGGCTGACCAACTACATACGTTTGGCTGGCAGAACAAGAGTGACCATCGGTAACGGTAAGGGGATAACTGCCTGAGGCAAGGTTGCTTAGGTTAGCCGTATTGGCCTGGGTATTCCAAAGATAAGTATAACCTGCAAAACCACCGGATACGGCTACGCTGACAGAGCCATCGGTTAATCCGAAACAGCTTACATTATTGGTTGTTCCGCTTAGTTGTATGGCTGAAGGCTGGTTAATAGTGGTACTGTCGAAGGTATTGCAATTGTTTGAATCAATTACAACCACGCGGTAAGCAGCAGCTGCAAGGTTAATAAGTGAGGCGGTTGTAGCGCCGTTATTCCAGTTAAAAGTATATGGGGCTGTGCCACCGGTAACAGTCAGGTTAATAGCGCCGTTGTTGCTATTGTGGCACGTAACATCCGTTTTATTAATAGATGTAGAGAGTGGCTGTAGCTGATTGATAGTAACTGCCATAGAGGAGTTACACGAATTGACATCGTTTACTGTAACAGTATAGGTACCTGCCTGCAGGTTACTACGGTCTTGTGAAGATACGCCGCCAGACCACGCATAATTGTACGGCGCAGTACCCCCCTGAACCTGCAAGTCGATAGACCCTGGTCTGCCATTGCAGGCATACGGTTGGTGAGTTTCGTTCAGGCTTAGCGGTGCAGGTTGTGCAATATTGATAGTAGTGGATGAAGAGCACGATGCCGCATCGGTAACTGTAAGTGAATAGCTGTTGGCAGCCAGGTTAGTAACTGTGGCAGAAGTGGCCGAGGTGCTCCACTGGTAAGTGTAACCGCCGGCGCCACCACTAACTGTTGTTTGTATACTACCATTAGCGTTGCCGTTGCAACTTACGTTTACATGTGTTTCGGCAATAGCTATTTGTGTCGGCTGTCCAACTGTGGCAGATGAAGAAACAGAACAGCTTTGCGCATCGCGCACGGTAACAGTATAGTTGCCTGCAGCCACATTGGTAAGAGTTGGTGTGGTTGCTCCATTGCTCCAGTTATACGTATATCCGTTGTTGCCACCGTTAATAACCACGTTAACATTACCGTTGGCAGCACCAAAGCAGGTAGCATCTGTTTTGGTTAATGTAACCTGAATACCTGATGATTGATTAACAATAGCCGAAGTAGTATTAGAACATGCATTGGCATCAGTTACCGTTACACGATAAGTGCCGGATACTACCCCCGCTATATCTTGTGTGGTGGCTCCGTTGCTCCAGTTGTAGGTAATTTGCCCATTGCCTCCGGTTACTGTAAGATCTATAGAACCAGTACCGGCGCCGTTGCAAATTACATCGGTAGCTACCGTGCTAAGCGACAGCCCGTTTAACTGTGTAATGGTAATAGGCCCCAACGCGGCGGTGCAACTAGCCTGGTCGGTAACCACTACGCTGTAGGCTCCCGCGCCAAGGGCGCTTTGGTCCTGCGTGGCAACACCGTTGCTCCACGCATACGAGTACGGGAAAGCACCGCCCGCAACTGTCAAATTAATAGAGCCGCTGTTGGCGCTGTTGCAGGTAATACCGGTGTGCGTCTCGGTAAGCAGCATTTGTGCCGGCTGCGTAACATTGAAAGATAAAGTAGTGGCGCAGTTGCTGGCATCGTTTAGAGACAGTGAATAATTACCCGCAATAAGTCCGCTGATGGCAGGTGTATGTAAGCCATTGCTCCAATTGTAAACATATCCGCCATTGCCACCCGAGGTTACGGTATTTATAGAACCATTGGCCCCACCATAGCAGGTAACATTACCCAGCGAGAAACTAATAGTAATAGGTGTAGGTTGTGTAATTGCAGTAGAAGTTGATAAGGTGCAGCCTGCTGCATCGGTTACAGTTACGGTATAGCTACCTGCTGCCACACTGGCAAGGTCCTGGGTTACTGCTCCGTTAGTCCACTGGTATAAGTAATTACCGGTACCTCCGCTTACTGTAAGGTCTATATTACCTGTAGCAGTACCTGCGCAGGTAACATCGGTTTTGGTAGTAGCTAATGTAATTGCTGTAGGCTGTGTTAAAGTTGCCGCAGCCGTTGCCGAACATCCGTTAACATCGGAAGCTGTAACCGCATAGCTGCCCTGTGTAAGGCCTGTACGGTTTTGTGCAGTAATATTATTGCCCCAGTTGAATGTATAAGGCATGGTGCCACCCGATGGAATTAGGGTGATAGTACCATTGTTGCCTCCATTGCATGTAATGTTTGTATGGCTTTCTACTACAGCGAAAACAGCTGGGTGTGTAATAGCTACGGTAGCTGTAGATGAGCAGCTGTTGTTATCGCTAACTGTTACAGCGTAGCTTTGGGCTACCAGGCCGCTGATATCCTGCGCCACAGCGCCATTGCTCCAGTTGTAAGTATATACGCCTGTGCCACCGGTAACAGTAAGGTCAATGCTTCCGTTATTTCCGCCAAAGCAAGAAACATTTACCTGCGAAGTGGTCAGTACTATTTGTGCCGACTCGGTAACCGTAGCACTGGCCCGCACGGTGCAGTTGGCTGCATCGGTCACGGTTACTGTATAGGTATTGGCAACTATGCTTGTGATATCCTGGGTAACGGCACCGTTGCTCCATATATAAGCAAGAGAGCCTGTACCACCGGTAGCAGTTAAATCAACAGCCCCATTGGCAAATCCATTGCAGGTAGCATTTGTAACTACCGAAGAAGTAATGATAGCTGCGGGCTGATTAATTGTAGTTGTATTGGCAAGCGAACATCCGAGATTATCTGTAATAGTTACTACATAAGTACCTTGCACCAGGCCGGTCCTGTTTTGAGAAACAACGCCTGCACCCCAGCTATACGTGTATGGCATAGTACCGCCGTTTACAGTAAGATTAATAGACCCGTTGGCACCGCCATTGCAAGATACATGTGTGGCAGATGAGGATGCGATAAGCGCGGCGGGCTGCGTAATAGTAGCCGCATATGTAGCCGTGCAATTG
>DATGXP010000145.1:0-2473 GCA_035298845.1 Chitinophagales bacterium | reverse complement strand
CACCCCCTCGGTAGTAACTACCAGCGACGCCGGTGCCGGTGTAGGTTATACCGGCATACGCATCCGAGGCAGCGATGCCACGCGCATAAACGTAACGCTTAACGGCATACCGGTAAACGATGCCGAAAGCCAGAATACCTTTTGGGTAGATGTGCCCGATATTGCATCCTCGGCACAAAGCGTACAGATACAGCGCGGCGTGGGCACCAGCACCAATGGGGCTGGGGCCTTTGGCGGCACCATAAGCCTGCAAACACAAAGCGCATCCGTTAAGCCATTCTTTGAGGCCAACGTAAGCGGAGGCTCATTCGGCACGTTTAGAATAAACGGCAAGGTGGGCACCGGTATCCGCAAAGGTTTCTTTTTCGAAGGCTCTGCATCGTGGATTACAAGCGATGGTTACATAGACCGCGCATCATCCAATCTTGTATCGTGGTTCTCGCAGATTGGGTATATTAAGAACAATACACTGATAAAGCTGGTGTACTTTGCGGGCCAGGAGAAAACCTACCAGGCATGGAACGGTGTGCCGCAGGATTCACTAAAAACCAACCGCACATTTAATGATTTGGGCACCGACTACGGCGCGCACCAACCTGCATACAAAAACCAGGTGGACAATTACAACCAGGATTATTTTCAGTTGCTGTTTGCACAAAACTTTACGCAGCATATCAACCTCAACGCCGGTTTGTTTGCTACACTCGGCCATGGTTACTATGAGGAGTATAAAGCGGGTGAAGACCTGAACAACTACTTCCCGGGCCGCGATAGCATAGGTATAGAGACAGACCTTGTGCGCCAGAAGTGGTTGCAGAACGTATACTACGGCGGCACCTGGTCGCTGGCGTATGACCATAAAGGTATTAGCGCCACCTTTGGCGGTGCCTTTGCACAGTTCAACGGTAAGCACTTTGGCAAAGTAATATGGACAGAGCAGCCCACCGGTGTAGATAAAGACCAGCACTTTTACGATGGCCGGGTGATAAAGAACGACTTTAACGTGTATTGCAAATTCAACTACGAGCTGCAACAAAAGGTCAACTTCTTTTTAGACCTTCAATACCGCTATGTGCATCATAAAACCAGCGGCGTAGATGACGACCAGTGGGCATACAGCGTAAACAAGCAATGGCATTTCTTTAACCCCAAAGCAGGTATACTTTATAAAATAAACGTAGCGCACCATGTATATGCTTCTTACGCTCTTGGTAACCGCGAACCCAACCGCGATGATATACTTACCGCCGAGCTAACCAATAAAACCATTAAACCGGAAACCATGCACGATGTAGAGGCGGGTTATAAGTTTCTGCACAACCGGTTCCCTTTAGCCGTTAACTTCTATTCTATGGTCTATAAAGACCAGTTAGTACTGACAGGTAAAGTAAATGACGTAGGCAACCCGATAAAAGAAAATGTAGCCTCCAGCTACAGGGCGGGTATAGAATTGAACGGCAGTATAAACTTCAATACAAAAACAAAGGCTATTGGGCCATCTACCACTCCGTTAGCTATTCAATATTCCGTGCCGCGAAAAGTATTCTCCATCAACTACTCCTTCACTTACTCTATCAATAAAATAAAATCATTTGATGAGTATGTATATACCTACGATGAGAACTACTCGCCTATTACAGATTTAACGCAGGTGGTTACACATAAAAACTCCGACATTTCTTTTTCACCCAACATCATCGCTTCGCTCGAGTTAGTTGCTTTCCCGGTAAAAGGTTTAGAGATAAGCCTGATGAACAAAGGCGTGAGCAAACAGTACCTGGATAATACCAGCAACGAAGACAGAAAGCTAAAACCTTTCTTCTACAGCAACCTGCGTTTATCGTACAAGCTACCACTTAACCGCGACGACAAAGAGATTAAGTTTACGCTATTGTTCAACAACATTTTCAATCGCTTATACGAAAGCAACGGCTACACCTACAGCGAGCGCTATGCCTATTTAGATGAAAACAACCAGCAACAGGTTACCCCCACAGCTACTTACAATTACTATTACCCGCAGGCAGGTTTTAATATGCTCGGCGGTGTGAGTGTAAGGTTCTAAGCACTACCCTTTAAAGACCTTATCATCTGTCCGTAATGATAACCCTTATGCATAGCCTCAATGGTTTGAAGGATACGCTTCTCCATCGTAGGAGCGGTTTTGGCGCTGTCTATCCACTTGCTAAAGTATTTTTGCTCTGAGCCGCTTAGCTTCTTAAAGTTTTCATTGGCTTTTGGGTCATCTTCCAGGCAGGCCATCAGTTCTTTATTAAACGCAAAGTCGGCTTTATCTTCTGCCAGTTGCACTACTAGTTGCGCGCCTTTGCGTTTGCCCAGGGCTTTGCGCAAATCTGCCTTAATCGGAAGAATAAAATCACCCTCGCCCATAGGTAGCAGCGCCACCTGTTTTATGCCCACACTATCCAGCTTGCCCTTCACCCTGAACGACTTTTTATTGCCTGGTTTTAGC
>DATGXP010000144.1:0-2445 GCA_035298845.1 Chitinophagales bacterium | reverse complement strand
TACCTCTAAGCACATGGTGACCGACCTTACAGTTTACGAAACCAGCTTTAGAAAATGCTTCGAACTTTTTTACGGCGATGTAAGTGAGTACGTAGTGCTGGCCCTGTTGCCTTCTTACCTGGAACGACAGAACTCATCGCTGGTGTATATGGCGCAGGATATGATTACGCGCAGTGGGCAAAATGCCAGTGGATTCTTTCTCAACGATTTTGAAAAGCTGTATGATTGGCTGGATGTGCTAAAGAATGGTAAGCGCAAGGTGATTCTGTTAGGGGTTACTTTTGGCCTGCTCGATTTTGCCGAACAGTATAAGCTGGACTTTCCCGAACTGGTAGTGATGGAGACCGGTGGCATGAAGGGCAGGAGAGAAGAACTTACCCGGGCCGAGGTGCACCAGCTATTGCGCACCGCTTTTGGTGTGCAGCATATACATTCAGAGTATGGAATGACGGAGCTATTATCGCAGGGCTACTCTAGAGGCGATGGTATATTTGCTACGCCACCGTGGATGAAAGTTTTAGCACGCGACGTATACGATCCGCTGGTATTGCAAACCGAAAGCAACACCGGTGCCGTAAATATCATCGATTTGGCAAACCTGTATTCCTGCTCGTTTATTGCCACCGGCGATTTGGGTAAAGTAAAGCCCGATGGCACTTTTGAAATACTGGGGCGCATGGATAGCGCGGAAGTACGCGGATGTAATTTAATGGCGGTTTAAGAAATTAGACAATGCGACGATTTGACGATTAGATAATGAAAGATAAGCTACAGAATTCATTTTTGGTTACAGCATATAAAGAGTTTAAACTACTATTCGCAATTGTAGCAGTATGGGCTATTGGCACCTTATGGTTTGCGCTGCATAGCCGCGAGGAGTTTCCGTTTTTGTTGTTCGGTATGTATTCACTTAAAGAGGAAGCAAAGCCGGAATATATAACCTACACGCTGGTGGTAGATGGTAAGGAACTGATTTATGCCGATTACCGCGATGCACGCCGCGAACTACTGGTAAGCGCAGTTAGTAATAATGCGGCAGGCAATACTCTGGCGGCTGAGCGTTTTCAGTTATGGGTTAAGCAAACCACAGGGGGCAAACCATTTGAAATAGTACAGCGCAAATACAGATACAACGATAAAGGCCAACCTGTAAATACCCATACCCAAATAGTTTATCCGTATGATATCCTCTAAAGGCTTTATGGCACAATATGGCTTAAAGGCATACGTGGTGTTCGCCGTATTGCTATTAGTGGTTATTGGCCGGCTTACAGCACTCGCAGGCTTTAGCTATATGCCACCGGTAGTACCTGCTGACGAAAGCGAAGCTGTTTATCACTGGTTGAGTATGCTGGGTTTGCCGCAACTGGTGTTTAGTCACAGCTTTTTGCCTGTAGTGCTCGATGTGTTGCTTGTACTGCTACCGGTATTGTTCTTATTTACCCTAAAGCGTGGCTTTGCCATTGGCTTCTTCGTTCTATTGCTGCTTTATTTCTTTACCTACAATATGGTTACCGGCCACCACTACCATGGCTTGGTGGGGGCTGTACTTATTACCATCCCTTTCTTTACTAAAAGCGAAACCCGTTTTAATCTTTTATGGGATGCCGTACGCTATTACTGGCTGTACATTTTTGCATCTGCAGCCCTATGGAAAATACTACGCGGCACGGTATTTTACACCGACCAGCTAACCAATATCCTCAAAGCTCAGCAACTCGATTTATTAGTACAGCAACCCAACAGCCCGCAGGCGCAGATGGTGCAATACCTGATAGCCAACCCATCGGTATCGCACGCCGTGCTGGTGGTGAATGTGCTGGTGCAGGCTACCTTCTTAATTGGCTTCTTCACTAAACGTTTCGATACTGCGCTCTCTACACTGGCCATAGTTTTCTGTATAGCTAATTACTTTGTAATGAACATTGTATCGGCGGAGTTGCTTATACTAAACCTGACCCTTGTAAACTGGAATGATTTAGAACTAAAATTGGGTAAATTCCGAAAGCAACAGGAATAGGACTGAGCCAGTTTTTTATACTTTGAAGCACTGGTGCAAAAAGGAGCAAATTTTGAAAATGGTGCACGGTACTCTACTTAAAGCATTGATTTTGAAATGCATTTTTGTGAAAGTGGTGCAGGGGGGGGGACTGTGCACGGCACATAAGGTTTTACTTAAAAAAGGTAATGGTATTACCGGAGATATGGCACCAATAGCTTTGGTGTAATCCCTTATTTCAAAAGCCCTATTTGCTGCATAATGGCCAGGTTGTCCATCAGGTTCCAGGTTTCTATAATTAAGCCTTGCTCATCAAATAAGTGGAGGTCCCAAAAGGTAGCTGTTATTTTTTTATTGGTGGGTGGAATGCCCAACACTACCTGCGAATGGGTGGCATTGGCCACACTGCGGCCCATAACCCAATCGCCTTCGGCAACTGCGTGCTC
>DATGXP010000143.1:0-5921 GCA_035298845.1 Chitinophagales bacterium | reverse complement strand
TGGTCAGTTTCTCTACTATTTGATTAAGAATATCCATTTTAGGGGTAGTTTATGTATGTAAGATTAAAATTAGATAGATTAAGCAAATTACCAAACAGGGCTTACTTTTACGTTAAATACATACCGAATGAAAAAGGTAAGAAATCTGTTACTGTTTATTCTGTGTGCCTGCAGCGCAAATATATTGCACGCGCAAACAGCGCTTAGGATAGAAATGCATTCTAATTCGCCGGATGGCACTACTATTGAGATGGGCGATACGTTTAGTTTTGCCATCCGCATAATAAATGTCGACACCGGCACTTACAGCGGCAACATCTCTTTGGCTTATAAAATTATAGATGATGTAGACTCGCTCACTTATATTGGAACCACAGGTAGCTTGGATAGCAGCGGCCTCAATTTTTACGATGGACCCGATAATATCCCTCCGGGCGATACGTCCTATAGGTCGATATACGGAAGGGTTAACACGCCCAAATTTAAAACAGGGCCATCGGTGGTAGTAATATGGCCTATAGCCACCAATAACGGCTACGCCATTAATAATATGAGCTTTAGCATAGATATAGTAGACCCGCTGAACATTAGCCGGCTTACCGGAGGGAACATCAGAGTTTATACAGGTAATGGCAATATGCAAATTGAAAGAGACGGAGAAATCAACATTAAACGTGTAAGAATTTATGATATTCTTGGCCGGCAATTGCTCGATGTGCCTAACCCAGCCAATAGTATGCCGTTACCGGGGTCAGGGCCAGGCATTTACGTTGCAGAAATAATATATAATAACAACCAGCGACAGACTTTCCGGTTTTACCGGTAGATTGTATATTCACCGGCAGATATTATACCTATGAAAAAAATACATTATTACCTTTTGCTTTTGTTGTTTGCTTTTGCAGTACAACCGGCTTTGGCACAGAATACCCTGCGCATAGAAATTGTGCCAACGGGCACCGATTCATTTTCTGTAATTAAGAATGGAAGTGTGCCGTTTACCATGCGCATGCACAACGACAGCCTTACCGATTATATCGATGTTTTTGATTTTAACTATACCATAGATAGCGCTGGTGCGGGCTCGCCTATACTGTATACCGACACTAATGGAACAAGCGGGTTAAACTATTTTATTGTTACCGATACTATTTTCGGACAAGACTCAGTAGATATTGGCATTACAGTTAATGCCGGCGAGCCAAGATTTAAAAGCGGCCCTTCGGTTGTGGTTATATGGCCCATACGCAGCAATGGCAACATAACTGGCAATCAGGTCACTTTTATAGTTAATGTATTAGACCCCGCTGGTGTAGAAGAAGCCGGTGAAACAAAATTACGCGCCTTTAGATGGGAAAATAATCTGCTTATACAGCGCCAGGCCGGGGTGCAGCTAAACCGCCTGCGCATATTTGATATACTGGGCCGTGAAATATTGAATAAGCAAAACCCTGCCGACAATACACACCTGCCATTAGAAAACCACGGCGTGTACCTTGCCGAAATTACTTACAACAATAACCAGCGCAAGGTTTTCAGGTTTTATTACTAATGCATTATTTAATAAAAACGAAACGGCCCATAAATTTTATGGGCCGTTTCGTTTTGCTACTGTTTAGATAGTATTACAGCCCCAAGGCCACTTAAGTGAACTTTCGTGCCGGTTACTTTTTCTTCGGGTGTTACAGATAACAGCACGTTTGAAAAGCTATCTGGCAATACTACATCCTTCTCAGATTTGCCAAAATTCATAATCACCAGTATTTCTTCATTTCCCGCTTTGCGGGTATAAGCCAAAACATTTTTAGGAAGTTTAGTGCGGCTTACAAACTGTATGTCTCCTGTTTTAATTGCTGCCATGGTATTTCGTAGTTTTAATACACGTTGAACAAATAATAGCAACGACCCTTCGCTGCCCTTCTCTTTCTCAACGTTCACTGCAGCATAATTATTATGTACCGGTAGCCATGTTTTTGCACTGGCGGAAAATCCGCCATTTGCTGTTGCGTTCCATTGCATAGGTGTGCGCAGTTCATCGCGGTTAGGTGTTTCGCCCGCCCAGTCAAAAATAAAGCGCGGATATTTTCGCATTTTTTGTGCAATAGGGTCCAGGCCTTCTTTAAATGGTATGCGCGAATCTGTCATGCCTATCTCTTCGCCGTAATACATGCAAGGCACACCGCGCACGGTCAATTGAAACAGGTGTAGCAGTTTTGCTTTCTGCATATCATCTTTTATGCGTTTAATGCTTCTTCGTCTGTCGTGGTTGCTGAATACATACACCGGCATAAATGGCTGCGGAAAATCTAATTCTATATTCCCAGCCAGCTCGCGGAAGTAGCTTGCTTTAAACTTATAGCGCAACATTTCGAAATTAAACACCAGGCCCAGCCCATCATTCTTCTCATCGCCGCTAAACTTGCGGATGGTTTTTCTGTCGCCGCTTACTTCACCCAGCAGCATCCGGTCATCAAACTCATTGCATACGGCACGTAGCTCTTTAGCAAAGGCCATACTCTCGGGTTGGTTAATGGTATATTTAAACTGCTGAAAAAAACCGTTCGGATTCTTTTCATCCGGCACAGCCTTCATGGCAAAAGGATTGTTGCGCAGTTCGGCATCTTTATATATTACATTAAATATATCGAGCCTGAAACCATCTACCCCTTTGCGCAGCCAAAATCGCACATTCTCCAGCATGGCCTTCTTTACCTCCGGGTTGCGGTAATTCAAATCCGGTTGAAAGGGAAGAAAGCTGGCCCAGAAATATTGCTTGCGCTCTTCGCTATAATGCCAGCCGCTGCCACCGGTCATGCTTTTCCAGTTGTTGGGCTTATCGGCCCATATATAAAAGTCGGCACCGCCACCCTTGCCTTTACTTACATCGCGCTTAAACCAGGGGTGCTCTATACTGGTGTGGTTCATTACCATGTCAAACACTATCTTCATGCCGCGCTTGTGTACCTCATCTATCAGTTGCTGCGCATCGGCCATGGTGCCATACTCCGGTGCTATATCGCAGTAATCAGAAACATCGTAACCAAAATCCTGTTGGGGCGATTTAAAAAAGGGCGAACACCAGATAGTTTCATAACCCATATCCTTTACGTGGTCCAGCTTTTGAATAATACCCTGCATGTCGCCAATGCCATCGCCATTGCTATCGTAAAATGAGCGCGGGTAAATTTGATAAATAGACGTATGATGATACCAGGGTGATTGTGCCATTAGTAAACTAAGGGTTAGGAACATTAAACAAATACAGATGTACATGCGTTTCATAAGGGCAATATAAAAACTTACGAATTTGCATCCTAAATACCTGTTTGCAGCCTGGTAGCTATTGCACAACATTTTAATTTGTATTTTTGGCGCTCGCTTACATCCACCTATGAAAAAACTATCCCTGTTATTCTTTTTTGTTTATATAAGCCTGTGCAGCCATGCCAAAACAGATTCTGTTTATATAGATGTTTCTACTTTAAAATACGCCTCAGAGTTTGAGCGCACCCAGTTTAGCCAGCTGGATAAAAAGGGTACTTTCAATGCCCTTCATTTTCTTTACTGCCTTGATAGTACCGTTACCGCAGAGAAAGCCGCACAGATTGAGCAAAAGCTGAACACCTTTTTCGATGAAAAACTCAGTCCGCTAATAGGCAATAAAAATACCGATAAGGCTATTAAGGCGGTGTTTAAGCAAATACACGATAACCTGCTAACCAAGTATGTAAAAGAGTCGCGTTTTGAGCGGCTGCTGGATAACGGAGAGTATAATTGTGTTACGGCATCGGCCCTGTATGCTTTGGCTTTTCAAAAGTTTGGTATTCCGTACCAGTTGCGCTCTACTACCGACCACGTGTATGTAATAGCCAACCCCGGCCCCAACCAGCTACTTATTGAGGCTACCGACCCTGTTGGTGGCGCCTTTAGCTACAACGAGCAGTACAAGCGCACCTATATAGATATGCTGGTAAAACAAAAAATGATTTCGAAGCAGGAGAATAACGAAACACCGCTTGAGCAGCTTTTTCAAAAGCATTTTTATACTTCCGATACTATTGATTTAAAACAGCTGATAGGCTACCACTACTACAACAACGGTGTGGCTTTAATTGGTGCGCAGGAGTTTGCACCCGCCGCTAACCAGTTAATGAAAGCTTACTACCTGAACCGCAACAGCAAAGTAGAGCATTTGCTGTTTCTTGCATTGGCAGCACAAATAGGGCAGAATTTTGATGTAACAGACACTATCCACCTCCAACGCTATTTTATGTTTTGCAAGCTGGGTAAAGAAACCGATTTCGACGCCCTTTATAATAGCTATGCGCAGGCTTCAGATGAATTGCTTGTACGAAAAGACGACACACAAAAGTTTGATGAAATCTCGCAATACTTGTTCCGCAATCTGCCCGATACCGGTACGGTTAATAAGTTTAAAGAGCATTATTACTATGCGCTTGCCGTAACTTTTTACACAAAAAAAGATTTTATTTCAGCCTACGAGAATATCCTGAAAGCTAATTGCATTAACAGCAAGAACATTCGCATAAAAGCGGTGTATGATGAGTTGAGTAAAAATTTATTCCGCTTCTTGGTAGAGGAGGCTGAAGATGAGAAAGATATGGACTCATTAATAAATCGGATAGCCCTTGCTGAAAATTGCGGCGGTGGTTTGTCAGACCAGTGGAGATTTCAAATGATGATGATACAGGCAGGGATAAAATTTGAAGATAAAGATTTAACCGGGGGGAACTCCTTACTGGCCCAGGCGGAGAAATTCGCTGCCGATAAAAAAATGACGGACCTGGATGATTTGTATGCAAGCCTGGGTTATAGCGCGGCTCAAACGTATTACTACATACGCTATGATGTAGCCAAGGCAAAGGAATATGTGTTGCGGGGTTTAAAACTCGATCCGGATAACAGAATATTAAAAAGCAACCTGGAGAGCTTAAACCGCACCGGTACCTATCAGCGGCCCCAGTATTCAAATGCATTTCCACCGCCACCACCGCCACCGATGTACAAAACAGAAACCAAACCAACAGCCCCACGCACTGTAATTGTAAAAACCCCGAAGTAATGATGATGAAGTATACCTGTATAATTGCCGCCGCTATACTGTTTTTTACAGCCTGCAACCAAATGCCCGGCGAAGTGCGCATGAACCAGCTGGCCGCCGTACGATATTATAAAGAAGAAGACCGCGGAAATGTGGTGCGTAAAACTCACTTTTACTACAAGCCTAATATTTACATGTATGGCGGCAAACCCTATACCGGTAAAGTGAAAGAGTATTCTGAAAAGAATGAAGTGAAGTCGGAAGGATTTATGAAAGATGGTTTCCCCGAAGGTTATTGGGTGTATTACAACACCAACGGAACTGTTAAGTCAGAAGGATATTATAAAGATGGTGCCAAGGATAGCCTGTGGCACGATAACTATACCGATGGCAGCCCAAAGCTATTGATGCATTTTTCACTAAAGAATGATTCGCTGCAGCGCGATACTATGGGCGCCTGGTTTTATGGCGGGCAAAAGATTGTAGAAACCATTGGTGATACTACTAAGCGGTATTACAAAACCGGCAGGTTAATGGTGAGGACTATACGTGGTGCCGAAAAATCAGAAGAAGTTTTTTATTCCGATGGTACGCTTATATATAAGAAAGACCGCTACACAAAAGACTCTTATTACACCAACGGTAAATTGCGCAGCCGCACGTATTACCTACAGGATAAAAGCCGCATAAACAAAGTGTTTGCCGAAAAAAGTAACTGGACTGCCGAAGAAAAAGATGCTGTAACCAAAGCCGATAGTGTGCAGTTCGATTACTCCAGCCTGTGGGACCCCGTAATGAAAATTTACATGCAGGAGTAAAGGTTTAATTTTGCCCCATGTTTTCTACCTACATCATACCT
>DATGXP010000142.1:0-5873 GCA_035298845.1 Chitinophagales bacterium | reverse complement strand
AATGAAAAGTGGTGCACGCAAATTTTAAAAAGTGTTGATTTTGAAATGCATTTTTGAAAAGTGGTGCAGGGGAGATAGATCAGAGGAATAAGATTTCACCAAAATTGAGTACTGCTATATAGTACCGGGTTATGTGGCGGCACCAGGCGTATTGCAAAGGTACACCAAAGGAGCGGCAATTTCATTGGTTACTTTATTGAGTTTGTTTACAGCAGATGAACAGGGAGTGTTGAATTGTATAGAGTTAAACTCTCCGGATTATTAAGGGTGCCGCGTAGCGCCTGGACACAAAGGAACAGGCGGCTGAATAGAAATTGAGGTAGTAACAATTTAATGTTGTGATAAAAAGGGTAACAACCGGTAGTGGTTGTTACCCTGCTACTTTAATAATTATTCTTTTGTAGTATTCCGGGCATCTGCATTGTCTGCCGGCAAATCCTCATCGGTTTGGGGCTGCTCTCTTTCGGGTTTTTGCTTTTGCACCGAAGGGTCGTTAACGTCATCCTGATTTGTATCGGTACGTTTATCGTTTGGCGTAGCCGGATTGTTTTGCTCTGGAACTTTCATGTTTATCTGATTTAGGTTTATAAAAAATAATGGATAAAAATTTCAATATCTCACTTTCATGATTTCATTCTTCGTCTTCCTCTTCTTCTTCGGCTGCTTCCACATTAATAGCACTTTCGGCTACTTCAGTTAATGTTTCATCGGCTGCTTTTTCTTCATCCAGCGTTTCCTGTAGTAAGGCCGCGGCATCATCCAGCCCCAGAGTCTGGGCAAACGCGCGCAGTGTACCGTAGCTGGCAATTTCGTAGTGCTCTACTTTTTGTCCGGCAGAAATTATACCGGCATCGCGCATGGAGCCTTTCTCGGTATCCTTCATTATTTCATCGCCTTCTTTAAGTAGCCCTTCCATAGCTTCGCATTTTTTAGCTACGGCTTTCTTTTCAATAATTTCAAATACCTGTTCCAGGCGCTGTATCTGGCCTTGCGTTTCTTCCAGGTGATTTTGCAAAGCTTCTACTAACTCGGGCGAGGTAGCGTTCTTTGCCATTTTAGGAAGAGCTTTTACAAGTGCCTTTTCTGCCCAGTAAATGTCTTTCAATTCGTCTTCAAATAATTTCATCAATTGAGATTGTTTCATTCCGCTGGCAGCTTGTTTGCCTGCGGGTTTTGCGCTTTTTTTAGCGGCTGCTTTTTTAGTTGCCATAATGATTGTTGTTTTATATTTGTTTGGTTAAATAATTCTTATGCAGGTACTTTACCGGTGTCTTCACGCTCCCAGAATCTGTGTTGTGCAATGGCTTTTATAAATTCTTTAGCGCTATGGTTAAGCACCACACCTAAATTGTTTACACTTTTTTTAACCTTATCACCGGTTCCAATTTTTGTGCCCACCGCTGTGCTCTTAATAAATTCAGCACCAGCGCCATCCCCTGCTACAGGCTTACAGTGCTTATAAGCTTCGTTTACAAAATGTATTGCATCAGCCTCCTGCTTTAAAGCAGCGCCGCTTTTCTCCCCATCGGGTACATAAACAGCATCAAACAGTACAGATGCGGCCGTCAAAAAGCTTTGGTCGGCTTTTATCAGTTTGCCTTTGCCGGCCTGTATCATTCCCAGGCGCGGTGCTATTAATTGGGTTTGTGCACCTGCGGCTTCCAGTGCATCCTTCATGGTATTTAGCGATGCCTCATCTACGCCATCGGCTATTAGTATAGCCACCTGCCTCGTGGCAATCGTGTCTTTTACAGTATTAGCCATGCTAAGCGCTTCCGATTTTTGCAGCGATGAGGTAACTTTTGACGATTGAAATTTCTTAGGGTCGCCATCTGCCGGTATACTCTGGTTAAGCAGCGGGTCTGGCTTAGGTACCGGCATGCCCAGGTTATCTGCCACCTTGTTTGCCAACGTTTTCTCTACCAGGCTTAAGGCGCCCAACATGCGCGAACGTATAGCCTCATCTTTTACTTTACCCAGTTCAAAACTCAAGGCTTTTACTATGTGGTTTTGCTCTACCGGGCTTTGGCTGTTATAAAACAAAGTGGCCTGGCTAAAGTGGTCGAAGAAACTACGGCTCCGTGCCCGCACTTTTTTTGCATCCACTCTTTCATTGTAGCTTACAAAACCACCATCTTTCATCATGGCCTGGTAAGGACAACCACCGCCGGTTGTGTTCGGGTTATAACTGCTCTTGCCTTTATTAATTGTCTGGCGCATGTGGCCATCGCGCTGGTTGTTGTGTACATCTACAACAGGCCGGTTGATGGGTATTTCGTGAAAGTTAGGGCTGCCCAAGCGGCTTAGTTGTGTATCGGTGTAACTGAACAAACGGCCTTGTAGTAGAGGGTCGTTACTGAAATCGATACCGCTTACTACATGCCCCGGGTGAAAAGCCACCTGCTCTGTTTCTGCAAAGAAGTTATCGGGGTTGCGGTTTAGTGTTAGTCGCCCTATAATCTGTACCGGTACTAATTCTTCCGGTATTAACTTAGTCGGGTCAAGCAAATCAAATTCAAAATTGTGCTCGTCTTTTTCCTCTACTATCTGAACACCAAAATCCCATTGCGGAAAGTTACCGCTCTCTATAGCCTCCCACAAATCGCGACGGTGAAAGTCAGGGTCTTTGCCCGAAATATTTTGTGCTTCATCCCAGGCAACGGAGTGCACACCCAGTACCGGTTTCCAGTGGAATTTTACAAACACAGCCTTATTCTCATCGTTTACAAAGCGGAAGGTATGTACACCGAAACCTTCCATCATGCGCAGGCTGCGCGGTATGGCACGGTCGCTCATAGCCCACATTATCATGTGCATACTCTCAGGCATTTGCGATATAAAATCCCAAAAGGTATCGTGTGCCGAAGCTGCCTGAGGTATCTCATTATCCGGTTCGGGTTTTACGGCATGTACCAGGTCGGGAAATTTCATGGCATCCTGTATGAAAAATACAGGCATGTTATTGCCTACTAAATCGTAGTTGCCTTCTTCGGTATAAAACTTTACCGAAAAGCCTCTTACATCACGCGCTAAGTCTGTTGAGCCGCGGGAGCCTGCAACGGTGCTAAATCGCACAAATACCGGTGTTTGCTTACCTACGCCTTGCAAAAATCTGGCGCGGGTATACTTGCTCATATCTTTGGTCAGTTCAAACACACCATGCGCTGCCGAACCCCGCGCGTGCACAATACGCTCTGGTATACGCTCATGGTCAAAGTGCGTTATCTTTTCGCGCAGTATAAAGTCCTCCAAAAGTGTTGAGCCACGCTCGCCGGATTTTAATGAATTCTGATCATCATTAATTTTTAAACCGTGGTTGGTTGTCATCAACTCCCCTTGTGCGTCTTCGGTATTTTTTGCCAGGTCGTTTAGCTTTGCGTCGGGCATGCCGCTGTCCCGCGTAGGTTTTTTCTTTGCCATTGTGTTTATGGTTAAGGGTTAGGCCGATAGTTATACAAATGCTATTCCACCACTATCGCCCCACTTTGTTAAAACCTATAACCACCAATGATACGCGTTGTTATATTTTAATTATACTGTATGTAATTAAAATATTTTGTGTAGAACCATGTGTAATTTTTCCCCGTTTTATATCCTATACGTTACAACATGCAATTATTGTGTGGATGCGATTGCTGTGCTATTCTCCGGTTTTGTAGTTGGGGTCATCTACCGCTTTAGATTGCGGTGAGCCTTTTTGCCGCAGGTAGATAGATAACACAATAAGCATGAATATGGACATGAATTCGCTTTGCCAGTTTTGAAAGGATTCGAACCAAAAGCGATTATTGCCCAGATATGCTATCATGGCCTCTACCGGTTTTCCATCTACTTGCTGGTGCAGGTTATAATCTTTCCAGCTGCCAAACCAATGTAATACAAATGATATTAGAAATAGAAAGATAAGAGCGAGCGAAAGTGAGTGTTTATATATAGAAAGCACCCAGCCCCCTCTTTTTACCGGCCACGGCGCATCCGTGTGGTCTTTAGGTTCTCTATCACAATCTTCGGGTTTATCCAAATCTTTTGATTCGGATGAGCCTTTTTGACGCAGAAAAATAGTGAGGATAACGAAGAGAGCCATTTGGAAAAATTCGCTCTCCCAGTTCTCAAACGTAGTTTGTAAAAAATGGCCTGTAGTTAAGTACCCGCTTAACGAAACAGCCGGCAGGTGGCTTTGTTGCAGAAAACTGTGGTGTTCTTTCCAACCGGTGATAACCTGCCCGCCGAACGGCAGCACAGCCAATATAAAAAGCACAATACTTAAGCTATTGCGATATAGAAAGGAATGAGATGTGGTTTGTTTCATGGTTTACAAGCCATGAAAAGCGTGCCAAGGGTTTAGTAGCCTATTTACCTAATCAACGTCACAGTACCTCTCAGCACCACATCTTCGCCGTTCATACGTTTGCCTATAACTACATAAGAGTAAACGGCCAGTGGCGCAGGTTGATTATTGTGCAGGCCGCTCCATCCGTAGTTTTGGTTGTTGCTTTCAAATACTTTTTGCCCCCAGCGGTTGTATATCTGCATGTTAAAGTCGGCCAGCAGTTCGCTGCGCGGGTGTACGCGGAAAACGTTGTTTACCCCATCCGGGTTAAATGCCGATGGTATCCAAACCTGCAAGCTGCTATCTACCGGTGCGGGTTCGTCTATAAAATATGCTATTACCGTATCGGGTTGTTGCACGTTGATGAATACGATTGGCTCGTTCACATTTGGTATGGGCGAGTGGTAGATAAAATCGTAATGGTCGAAAATGTAATTGTGCGTTTGGGCGCTGCTTACCAGCACTTGCCCGATGGCTTCAAAATCTACATTGGTACCTTGTGCGTAGCGTGCGCGGTAGGGGTATGTAGTTGGTGTAACACCTGCTGTAATGACTTTACCGGCCAGGCGGTTAGGTTCTATATCTACCACTATATCAAACGAGTCGGGTGGGTTTACTGTAAACTCAGCCGTAAGTGTATCGTTTTGTGTAATGGTAAAGCCCACCGTGGCAGCTGTGTTATTTGGCGCCAGCGTGTGGTGTAGCAAGGTCCAGTTACTAAAGGTATAACCGGGGTTGGTGGTTACAGTAGCGCTTATTGCGGTGTTCTCTACAAACTGTAAAGTAACCGGGTAAGGGCTGTAGTTAGTACCGTTAACGGTCACATTTCCGCCAGCGGCAGGATTAATCAATACGGTTAACTCGAATGTATCGGGGTTTATTACAGCATCAAAATTGGCAACAAGAGTGTCATCCTGCGTAATAGTAAAGCCGGCGTTTACGTTGGTGTTATTAGGGGTAAGGGTATGGTGCAGTAATGTATAGCTGGCAAAGCTAAAGCCTCCGTTTTGTGTAGCTACCAGGTTTATGGGCGAGCCATCTACAAATTGCAATACTGCAGGGTAGCTGCCCGGGGTAGTTCCGTTTACGGCCACATTGCCACCACCGGCAGGGTTAACCAATACCGTCAGGTTAAAGGTGTCGGGGTTTATTATCGCATCAAAATTTGCCACCAGGGTATCATCCTGGGTAATATTAAAGGCGGCATTAGCGGTAGTGTTGTTTGGTATAAGTGTATGGTGCAGCAGCGTATAGCTGGCAAAGCTAAAGCCGCCGTTTTGCGTAGCTACCAGGTTTACCGGTGAGCCATCTACAAATTGCAATACGGCAGGGTAAGTGGCCGGTGTAGTTCCGTTAACGGCTACATTGCCGCCACCGGTTGGGTTAATCAGCACGGTAAGGTTAAAGGTATCGGGGTTTGGTATGGCATTGAAATTTGCCACCAGGGTATCATCCTGTGTAATGGTAAAGCTGGCTGAGGCAGCAGTGTTGTTTGGTGCAAGTGTGTGGTGCAACAGTGTCCAGTTGGCAAAGGTAAAGCCGC
>DATGXP010000141.1:0-3616 GCA_035298845.1 Chitinophagales bacterium | reverse complement strand
TAAGCACAGGTATGGTATCTACAAATACATGCATTGTATCTGCCACTGTGCAATATTGGTTGGTGGCCTTCACTATATAATCGCCGCTTTTAGACGGGGTAATTGAAAGAGAAGAACATGTATCGCAGGTGATATCCGGCGAGGCTATCCACTGGTAACTATCGGTGCCTAAAGTGGGGATGTTTACCAATGCTCCTGCGCACACAGCTGTATCTTTCAGATTGAGTGGGGATGGGGCATGCGTGCGTATTACAGGCAAAGAATAAGGCACCGTGCAGCCTACATGGTCTACTAATATGAACTTAGGGTTAAAATTACCAAGTGTGGTGTACGTGTAGTTAAACTGCAGCGAGTCGGTAACAAGGCTTCCATCGCCCAGGTCGCACCACATGTTCCTGGTATTGTCAGATATAGAGGCCATAAAGTTTACTGTAAGCGGAGCACAACCGGAAGTAGGTGTAGCGGCAAACACGCCATAAGGGCCCTGCACCTCTATCAGGTGAGGATAAAAAGCAGTATCGGTGCAACCGTTTGGTGTAGCCACTACCAGCGATACATCAAAAATTCCGGGGTAAAAATAAATATGAGTAGGGTCGGCGGCAGTATCGTTCTGTGCATCACCAAAACTCCAGTTGTATGTTACATTGTTTTTGTTGCAAGAGCTTTGGAAAAGTGCAACAAAAGGAGGGCATGGTGAGAAAGTTTCATTCACCACAAAATCCACATCTACAACATCTACCTTTACCAGGTTGGGCATTACTATAGTACTATCGCAGCCCAAAGTATTGGTAATGGTTAAAGATACAGTGTACAAACCCGGCTGCCTGTATATATGTGTTGGGCTGGCTTGGGTTGATGAATCTCCATCGCCAAATGTCCAAAGCCAGTTGAATGCACCGCTATTAAGCTGGTACGGCTCTACCGATGTATTATTAAACGTAATTCGGCCGCCTTTACAAACCAAGGTATCGCAATAAAAAGATGGCACCGGCACAAAAGTGCTAACAGAAACAACCTGTGTAGTTTTAGCTGTACATCCGTTGGGGTCGGTTACAGTAAGCGTTACTGTAAAATTGCCATTGCCGGCATATGAGTGAGTGACAGAATCGGGGTTGTTAGAAAGTACGGAGCCATCTCCAAAATTCCATACTACAGATGCTCCTGGTATGCCAGTAGTATTTACAAACGATATAGTAGCAGGCTGGTTACAAGCAGTAGGTGGATTAGACATTGAAAAGCTTGGAACAAAACCTTGCTTCACAGTTATATAAGCCAGTTTTTCAACCACATCGGTGCATGTGCCAAAATATTGGGTAAGTTTTACAGTGTACACCCCAGGTGTGCTATAGCTGTAATAAGGACTTGTAACAGTAACGGTAGTTCCGTTTCCAAAGTCCCAAACCGAAAAGCCATTGAGGTTTGATTGGTTGTTAAAATATATTTGCTCTCCCGTGCAGACATCTGTTTTGTTAGCGAAAAAGTCAGACACAAGATCCTGAACGGTAATTGCCTGGCTCGCTCTGCTGGTGCAGCCATATATGTCGGTTACAGTTAAGGTTACCAGGTGGGACTCGTTTGCATAAACATGGGTTGGGTTTACATCTGTAGATGTTTCTGTATTGGTAAGTTGCCAGAAATAACTTAACCCGTTACCCGTTGAAACATTGTTGAAAGACACTAGCTGAGATGTGGCGCAGGTAGTAGCCGGCGTACCCAAAAAATTAGCCACTGGCTTAGGCACTACATTTACATACTGCGGGCGTATAAGGCTAACGCTACAGTGGTTGCTATCCTGTATTACCAACGTAACGTCATAAGTACCGGTTTGTGTATATACATAAAAAGGATTGGTAACACTGCTGGCCACACCATTTCCAAAGCCCCATGCGTAATCAGTTATCGGGGCATCGCCAAGCGTAACATTACTGTTAAGGAAGAATGTATCGCCCAGACAAACATTGGTTACCGGCGCCTGGAAATTGGCCTGTGGCACTCTGTACACAACAACCGACTTGGTTACGGTATCGCTTATGTTAGTTATAGCAGTAGTAGCTATTAACCGTACGCGGTAAGTACCGCTGTTTTGAAATATTGCCGAAGGATTTAAACTACCAGAACCATTACCGTTGGAAAAATCCCAACGATATTTTAAAGTATCGCCAGGTATAACAGAAGTATTTGTAGAAGTATTAGTAAAATTAGATAATAAGGGAGGGCATCCATTCCAGCGGTCTGCGCCAAAATCCGCCTGCACGGTAGCCAGCGATGGCAGGGTAAGAACAGCAAAAAGAAAAAGTATAAAATACCGCATGTCGCTTTTTGCATCTGTTTACGCCCATTTGTTTTTTATTGATTCTGTTTTGTATACGTGAATTACAACGCCCGCAACGATGTTTAAAACGCCAGCCTTTTGTAGCACAAGCCTCCGCTTGTTTTGCAGGTTTTATGTGTTGTATCATATAGTTTGTAACACAAGTTTCGGCCCCCGAAAACTGTTTTTGGGACAATTGCAGAGTAACTGAAAATCAGCAATAAGGGAGTGTGATAAAAGAAAAAACTTGTATACAACAAAAACGGCGTTCCTAAAGGAACGCCGTTTTTAGCTATTAACAGGAAGATTGGTTAGGCCTGCGCGGTAGGGCCAAAGTTCATTGGCATCATAGGCGCATCTTTATCGTTTATTGGGCCAAATTGCGATTCGTACTTCTTTACATTGTCAAGCAGGGCCTTCATTAGGCGTTTGGCATGCTCTGGCGTTACCACCACGCGCGATTTTACCTTGGCTTTGGGCAAACCCGGCATTACACGTACAAAATCTATTACAAATTCCTGCGGTGAGTGCGATATAATAGCAAGGTTAGAGTATACACCCTCGGCAATGTCTTCGGGCAATTCAATATTCAACTGGTTTTCGGGATTCTGATTTTGGTCGGCCATTTTAGTTTAAGTTTTGTGCAAATGTAGCTGATTACACTGATAAAAGATGCATGATTACGCCGATGAACTACTTGAGATTGAGAAGTAATGTCTCATAAAAGGCTATCGACTCCATATAATCCTTCACTCCTACCCTTTCGTTAATACCATGTATAGTACCCAAAAGGTCGCCATTCATGCGCACGGGCAGAAAACGGTAGGTGTTATCTGTAATCTGCTGAAAGTGTTTAGAATCAGTACTACCCAACATAAGAAAGGGGGCTACAATGGCATCGGGAAATACCTGCGCGCTGGTTTGCTGAATAAGCTTAAAGCCATAAGTAGCCGAACTGGAGTTCCTGGAAGGCTCATACACCTCGCCGGGAACTATTTTAACAAGTGTATCATTTATTATAGTGCGGGCACGCTCCAGCACCTGTGCCGCAGTTTCGTCATTTAATATACGGTAATTTACTTTAGCGCTTACAAGCGATGGTATCACATTCTCTTTTTGACCCGCATTCATTACGGTAGTTACCTGCGTGGTACGTAGCAGGGCGCGGCCCTCATCGCTCTTTTCATACTCCTTTAATATAAGAGGGTTAAACAGCCAGCGGTTGGCAAACACTGTTTTAAGTGGCGACGGCATTTCGGGGCCAATAAAACTCAAAAACTCATCTACTGTTTCTACCGTGCGGGC
>DATGXP010000140.1:0-3038 GCA_035298845.1 Chitinophagales bacterium | reverse complement strand
ATAAAGTGTGGGCCAGTTCCAATGGAAGCGGCATATAGTTATCTGTTTCGCGGCTTGCGTAACCAAACATCATACCCTGGTCGCCGGCACCTTGCTCTTCCGGTTTCTTTCTCTCTACACCCTGGTTTATATCAGCAGATTGTTCGTGAATAGCCGAGAATACTCCGCAGCTGTTTGCTTCAAACATATACTCTGCCTTGGTGTAGCCAATCTTACGTATTACATCGCGGGCAATCTCCTGCACATCTAAATAAGCTTTAGACTTTACTTCTCCGGCTAATACAACCTGGCCTGTAGTTACAAGTGTTTCACAAGCAACTTTACTTTGCGGGTCGTAAGCAAGAAACTGGTCAATAAGTGCATCAGAGATTTGGTCGGCTACTTTATCTGGGTGACCTTCAGAAACCGACTCGGATGTAAATAGATACGGCATGAGTATTTGTATTTTTTAAGTGAAGCGTGAAAATAAATAAATAGGGCAAAGATGCAAGAGTGAGTTATCAGTCAGCAGTCTACATTTGGCAGCCGGCAAAAAGCCTGTGACAGCATCATCCTGTGCGATAATTACCTCAATAGATTTCTATTGATTGGGGATTGATGACTGGCGACTGTAGACTAAAACTTGCGGATAGTAAAGTGGAATGTGGTGCCCTCTCCTTCGGTGCTGTCAAACCATACCTCGCCGTGGTAATATTCTACAATCTTTTTGCAGATAGCAAGGCCTATACCAGTTCCATCATAATCGCTTTCGTTGTGCAGGCGCTTAAACATCTGGAAAATGGTGGTTGAATATTCTTTAGAAATACCAATACCATTATCGGATATAGAGAAGGTATAATAGTTAAGCGAGTTAGTCCAGTTAATGTTTATTTCCGGTGTTTCTTTCTTGTTGAATTTTAAGCCGTTGCTTATCAGGTTTTGAAACACGTGGTACATAAGCGATGAGTGCACGTTGTTGACAATAGGCAGCTCTTTATTAATATTCACTTTGGCATTCTGGGCGCTTAGTTTTTCGCGCAGCTCAAAGCGAATAGTACTTACCACATCATTTAGATTTACAGGTATAGGCTTAGGCAGGTTGGTGCCTATGCGGCAGTAGGCCAGTACATCGTCTATCAGGCGCTCAAGGCGCTTGGCACCGGTGTGCGAGTAGTCTACAAACTCACGCGCCTCGGGGTTCATAGTGCTTCCGTATTTGTTCACCAGCAAATTCATAAAGCTGCTGATGTTGCGCACGGGCGCCTTTAAATCGTGCGATATGATATATGCAAACTGCTCAAGGTCGCTGTTACTGCGGCGCAGCTCACTTGTTTGCAACATCATTTGGCCGTTGCTGTTTTCCAGTTCCTTTTCGGTGCGACGGTTATAAAACACAAACTGGTATACCGACGAAAGCAAGAGGATGCACTGCAGTACCACACTCATTTTCTGCACTATATTTTGCTGGTCAGCGCCAAGGTTATACTCGCTAAAATAGGGTAGCAGGTAATCGAAAGAATAGATAAAAACCAAAGGCATCATTATGCCCATCAAAATCAATCCGGTTTTCTTTACATCAAATATCAGGAACGGAAGTATAAGGGCTATAAACAGGTAATTGATGCCCATTACATTAGAACCCACAAACAGGGTATTTAAAAGCACCAGGCTGCTAAATCCCAATAAAAAGGTGACACGCGAGGCTGTAGTGCGGCCGAAACTATTGAGGGCTAACACACCCAGGCAGGTAAGGCTTAGCGAAAGCATGGCAAAAAGCCAATACCATTTTTCCCAAAATATGGCAAAGCTTAAATAAGATAATGTACCCAGAAAAGTGATAATGGCCACGAAGTTGGTAATGCGGATATACTTTTTCTGGTTCTTTCTTTCTACCGCGTGGGTACCCAGGTTTAGCAGGCTTAAATAAACGGATTTAACGGGGTTCATTTCATTGGCTTCTACCTTTTGTGCGTACTCGTTAGGGCTATCGGTAAAGGTAAGTTCGGAGGTAGATTCGTATACTTTTGCCATAAGCTGGGTTTTTTAAAACAAATTGCCCTTTGTGGGTTTACAATAATTCTATCGCAAATGTTACATCAACCTGTTAATTATTTAGCACCATGAAAAAATAAGGCGCATATAACCAACACAAAACAGTAAATCTTCAATCCCGATTACTAAATAAAACAAAATAGGCAGAAAAGAAAAATGCCCTTGCGGGCATTTAATAAGTTGGCAGTAAAAAATTAAAGGCTACAGCCTGTATTTACTTAGCTACGCCGCCTTCGGCGCACACAATCACTTTGTTGTTAACACACTCTACAAACCCGCCGCTGATGTTAAAATTCTTTTCGCCGCTGCTGGTTTTCACTTTAACAGTGCCGGCGCCCAATGCTGCAATAATAGGCGCGTGGCGGTTCAATATTTCAAATAAACCATCTACACCGGGAAGCTGCACTAAAGTGGCTTCGCCGCTATAAAGGTTTTTTTCTGGTGTCAGAATATCAAGAGTCATTAGTATTGAGTATTGAGTATTAAGTATTAAGTAACTAGTATCGGGTGGTGCATTTTTTCACTACTCAATACTAGCTACTCATTACTAAAATTATTTTCCTGCTTCTGCAATCAATTTTTCTCCCTTGGCAATAGCTTCTTCAATAGAACCTACCAGGTTAAAGGCCGCCTCAGGGTATTTATCTACTTCACCATTCAATATCATGTTGAAGCCCTTGATAGTTTCCTCGATAGGAACCAGTACACCCTTAAGACCGGTAAACTGCTCAGCTACGTGGAAAGGCTGCGATAAGAAACGCTGCACACGGCGTGCGCGCAATACCACCAGCTTATCGTCTTCGCTCAACTCATCCATACCAAGAATGGCGATGATATCCTGAAGCTCTTTGTAACGCTGTAAAATTTCCTTTACACGCATAGCACATCCGTAGTGGCTATCGCCAAGTACCTGTGCGTTAAGAATACGCGATGTAGAATCCAATGGGTCAACCGCAGGGTAAATACCAAGCTCGGCAATTTTACGGCTAAGTACCGTAGTTGCATCC
>DATGXP010000139.1:0-6451 GCA_035298845.1 Chitinophagales bacterium | reverse complement strand
ATGGTGGTATTGCCATTGCTGGCATTTGCACTGGTATATGTGGTTAATTACATTAAGGCAAGCGCTATACCGCAAATAGACCTGAACACCCTGTTTATACCTTACATTGGTTTTGTGTTATTCATGGTAGCGGTGGCGTTTTTCACTATCGAAAACTCAGCGGTTATGCTGCTGGCGTTTTCGCTGTCGGCTATGGCTTGTATGATAGGTGGTTTGCTTACCACGGGCAACCTGTCCATCCTGTTTTTTATGAGTGGCGGCTTATGGTGCTCGGTATTGTGGCCGTGTATATTCTCCAATGCCATTAAAAACCTGGGCAGTTATACTTCACAGGCATCGGCTTTTCTTATCATGATGATATTGGGCGGCGCGGTTATCCCTCCTTTTCAGGGCTGGCTGGCCGATGTTACCGATATTAAAACATCCTATATAGTAGCGCCGCTATGCTTTGCCTACCTGGCCTTTTACGGCTGGAAAATGAAAGGTATACCCAGCGAAGAGGGGGCTGCAAAACCGGTGGCACACTAAGTACTAACGCAACCTGTCCAGGCTGCGGATAGTGTTTTCATCTTTGCGTATGTACACTATTGCCAGTATTTCTAACACTACAGCTACCAGCGAAAAAATATTCCACTTGCGGTAAATAACATCGCCAATAAATACCTTGGTTTGAAACTTATAAAATACAAACGCCGCAGCACTGGTTATTAGCACAATGGCAAACCAGCAAAACAACATTTGCAGGCTTCTTTTCTTAAAAAGAAAAATGGCAATAAGCGTGAAGCCCATAGCCGTACCCAGCATAATGGCATTAAAAAAGATTATATAAGGCACACTGGCTATAGGCAGGGTATGCCCTATTTCGTAGCCCTTGGTAGAGTTTGTAAAGTGCTGGGTTTCTACCGATACCAGTGGTAGAAATAAAAGTAAGCCCATGGCAATAATTGCCAGTAGTAAAAAAACTGTTTGTATTCTTTGTATCATAGTAAGGCGTTGAAAAGTTATTTTTGGCGCGGTAAACCTAAATTATTTCGCGAAATGAACGCATACATTGTTGACGCACTACGCACCCCCATTGGAAAATTTAACGGAACCCTAAGTACTGTACGTCCGGATGACCTGGCCGCACATGTTATAAAAAAACTGGTAGAGCGTAACGCTGCCTGGCTGAATGTAGCACAAATAGAAGAAGTAGTTTTAGGTGCCGCTAACCAAAGTGGCGAAGATAACCGCAACGTAGCCCGTATGGCCGCCTTACTGGCTGGCCTGCCGGTAGAGGTAAGTGGGGTAACCGTTAACCGCTTGTGTGCCTCGGGCCTGCAGGCTATTGCCGATGCCAGCCGTGCTATAAAACTGGGCGATGGGGATGTATACATTGCCGGCGGGGTAGAGAACATGACCCGTGCACCCTATGTATTAGCCAAAGCCGGTAGCAGTTTCGACCGCGCACAACAGATGTACGATACGGTACTTGGCTGGCGTTTTACCAATAAAAAATTTGGCACCGAAACCACTTATAGTATGGGCGAAACGGCCGAGAACGTAGCCAAAAAATGGAATATAAGCCGCGCCGAGCAGGATACTTTTGCGCACGCATCGCAGCTTAAATACCAGTTGGCGCACGAAGCCAATAAATTTGCCGATGAAATTACCGGTGTAGAAATAGATAAAGGCAAAGGGCAGACTCTCTTTTTTGAAAAAGATGAACACCCGCGCTTAGGGTCGGTAGAAGACCTAGCTAAACTTAAACCAGCCTTTGCAAAAGACGGTACGGTAACAGCCGGCAACTCATCGGGTATTAACGATGGAGCAGCCGCCACACTGGTAGTAAGCGAGGCTGTGGTTAAGCAGTTTAACCTTAAGCCACTGGCGCGTATAGTATCAGTAGCCGCTGCCGGAGTAGAGCCTGCTTATATGGGCATTGGTCCGGTGCCTGCCAGCCGCAAGGCACTAAAGCGCGCAGGCTTAACCGTTGCCGATTTAGGGTTAGTAGAACTTAACGAGGCCTTTGCATCGCAGAGCATAGCCTGTATGCGCGACCTGGGCATTAACCCCGATATAATAAACGTAAATGGCGGCTCTATTGCATTAGGCCACCCGCTGGGCTGCTCGGGGGCACGTATTACTACTACCCTGTTGCACGAGATGAAACGTCGCGAAGTTCGTTACGGATTAGCCACCATGTGTATTGGTGTAGGGCAAGGGCTGGCTATAGTTTACGAACGTGTGTAACTATAGCGCATAAAAAAACCGGGTAGTTTGCACTACCGGTTTTTTTTATGTCTGCGTTCAGATTAGTTGAAGGTAATTACCACATCATCTATCCATCCGGCATTTTGTCCGCTATCCATAGAGCCGTCTTTTTCAAACGACCACTCTAATTGCAGGGTAGATGAAGAACTTACGTTGGTATATGTACGTGGAGCCCAGTCCTGTTCGCCCGACCATGAATCGCGGGTGCTGCCGTTTATCTTAAACCTTAAGTAATCGTAACCGCTTTCGCTCGATACTTTTGAGTTGAATGATATTTGAACAGAGTTGGTTCCGCTTGGCACGTTTATTACCGCACTAAGGGTAGACACTCCGTATGCGCCCAGGCCCAGCTGCGAACGGTAAGAGGGTGCCGATGTACCATTTAATACATCGCTATACCAGCCACCTGTGTTCCAGCTTATATAAGAACTATTAGCCGGTGGGCCGGTAAAATCTTCTACCACACCTGTAGGCTGGTCTACCACCTGCACCTGTATAACTGTACTAAGCGAATTGGCCACATCGGTTACGGTAATGCTAAAAGACTGCCCTACTGTATTACCTGCACCGTTAATTGATGCTGATGAATTACCCGCACCAGATGTTGTGATAGAAGTAATAGACGGGTTAGAAGATACCCAGGTATAGTTTGGGTTGTTGCTGCCAAGCACTGTTTGTGCCGATAGCGACAAGCTACTGCCAGCTACTAATTCAAACGAAGTACGGCCGCCATTTACATACACGCCCTGTGTAGCCGAGAAGAATGAAGCGCTGTTAAACGTACCATTGATATAGTTACCAGCCGGGCAGTTTTTGTTCAGTTTAAGAGTTAGTTGATGCTCATTATTTCCACGCTTAGGAGATAGGTAGTTAAGCCAGTAAAAGCTGTTTGCAAATTTCTTGATATCATCCTGTATCTCATCAAACTTTGCAGTCAGCTCGTTTACATCCGTAATTTGAAAAAATCCTGAATTACCCAGGCTCTTAAGAGCCGCCTGGTCTATTTCGCTACCCAGGCCAATGGTATATACTTTCTTACCATCGGTAGAAGATTTAGCTTCTGCCAAGGTACGCGAACCTTGCGTATCGCTACCATCTGAAAGTACCACTAAAAAACCTTGCTCGATTGCGCTGATGCTATACACATCTGTCCAGGCCGAAGCACCGGTTATAACTGCACCATAGAGGTTAGTTGAACTTGCACCGCGTTGAATGCTGTTGATAGCAGTAGTAAGCGTAGAAAGGTCTCCTGTAAAAGGCTGTACTTCCTCTACAAATTCCGAAAATTTGTATACAGCAAATACCTGGTTGCTTTCCTTGCTGTTTACCAGGGCAATAGCGGCCTGCTTAACTTTATCAAGGTCGGCCTGCGATAAGCTCAAACTGTTATCCAGCAACAATACTGTTTTAATTGTGTAAGGCAACTCATCAGCCTTACGGATACGCATATCCGACTCGGTAGGCGAAATAGCAGTTCCATTTTCTAACAAAGTAAAATCGCTGGCAGTTAAATCAGTAACGCCCTTATTTTCATTATCGGTTACCTGAAAGAAAACATTCACATAACTTGGGCTTTGTGTTTCAATAAGGTATTCGGTAAGGGTAAAACAAGGTTCTTTTTCTTTTTTACAACCAGAGGCGGTTAATAAAAAAACAGCTACTGCAATAAACAAAACTGGTTTAAAATTTTTCATACACATAGATTTTAAGGGGTTTTCATTCAACGCGAATAAAAGAATATTTTAGCTACACCGGATAAACGTTACTCACATTGAACTTCAATGTTTCTCATTATAAATAAAAAATGCCGGCACGGAAACTCAGCTACGAACCGTACCGGCGGGGATAAAAAAGAACGATTACTTTATCAGATTATTTCTAAAACCATAAGCCATAGCCTGTGCCGCGTTTTTAGCGGCTATTTTGCGGTATATATTTTTGCGGTGTGTTTCCACCGTATCTTCACTTATGCTAAGGGCTTCGCCTATATGCTTGCTCGAAAGCCCATCGGCCATGTGCTGCAATATTTCTGTTTCTCTTTCGCTAAGCATCTCTGCAGTGTTTGTTGTGTTTAGCGCTACTTTAGAAATCGCTTTCACCGGCGCCGTTTTATTTAAACTATTACTCTTCATGCAAAACCCGTTTTGTTTTACCGCGCCTCATGCCCTGCAAATAATTTCGGCACAAGAGTAATTGCACGCTGCGCCAAAGGCAAGTACACAATTCAGCCGGTTTTCCGGTATTTTGTTCAATTTTAGCTATTTTGTGTACGGCCTAAACATGCAAAACCCTTGTCCATAGCGGATTTCAGCCATTATTGCACAAATACCGGTTTTCCGGTTAAGAGATATAAATTGAGCGGATTTTTTAAACCATTAAGCTTTTTACATTTGTCGAAATGCACCTACAGAAACTAGTAACCCACTTACAGCGGCTCAATAAAACCCAGTTAAAGCGCTTTGATGAATTTGTACATTCTCCCTATTTTAAGGTACCCGCTTCATCCGTAGCCCTGTTCGATTACCTGGCACAGCTGCACCCGCAGTTTGAAGAGAAAAAATTTCTGCCACCTGCTATTGCTAAAAAAGTAAAAGACCTGCCTACCGAAAACAAGCAAGCCAAAGCAGGTACCGAACTACTTAAGGGTATGGAACGTTTTCTGGCTATAGAGCATTGGACAGAAAACGAACGCAATGTGATGATAGATTTACTGTGGGCCCAAAACAAAATGCAATGGCAGACGCTGCAGGAAGATAATATTGAAAAATTACAGGAACGCCTGTACCAGGACAAGGAAAAAGATATTGACTATTTCTATCACCGGCATATACTTGCCAGTATTGAAAGTAACGGATACATTGCCAAAACAAAACGCAACCTGCAAAACGACCTTAACCCGGTTGTAAAAACCCTGGATGAATATTATGCCATTAAAAAGTTGCGCTATCACTGCGAGCTTATAAGCCGTAGTATCGTATTGGGCACGCATTACAAAAAAGAAAATATTGAAGAGATTTTAGAAATACTTGAGCCCTATAACAATACTAACTTCCCTTATGTCTACTTGTTTGTAAACGTTTACAAAATGTATACTGGCCAATCGTATGAAAGCTGCTTACCATTCTACCAAAACATTAAGCAATTTGCCCTGCAGACTGAAGAACAAGGATTGCTGCAAGCCACCTACGAAAGCATAGAATACGCGCAAAGTATGAGTGCCAACTGGCTGAACAAGGGGCAAATGAACGCAGCCACCGAAGCGCTTTGGTGCTTTGAGTTTAAAATAAAGCACAACCAACTACTGGAACACGGCAAGATAACGCCTATAAACTTTCGAACAGTAGTGGTGCTGGCTATAATGAATGCCAGAGACCCTAAATGGATAAACAATTTTATAGAAACCTACGCACCGCATTTGCATGGCGAAAATGCAGCTACCAACCTGGCTTTTGCACAAGCCCAATACTACCATTACATTAAAAACTATAAACGCGCCATGCCCTTATACCAGCAGGCGCAGGTAAAGGAGGAGCCGGTTTTTAATGCAGTAGTGCGCCGGTGGCAATTTATGTGCGTGTATGAGCAAGATCCTACAAATACCACTGTACTATTAGACTCCTTAAATGCCTTTGAACAGTATTTGAAACGCAATGCAGACTCGCTGCACCAGATAAAAGATGTGTTTGTACTGGTTATTAACTACTCGAGAAAACTGCTGAATGCAACCAACAAGCAACAACGGCAGTTGGTTATAGCACAACTTGAAAAGGAAAATTATTTTGCCGGAAAGCCCTGGCTTTTAGAACAACTAACCAATAAAAAATAAAAAAGGCAGGCCCTTGCGAGCCTGCCCAAATACCATTTTTATACCGGAGATTAATAGTTAAATGCTTCGGTGTGGGTGGTATTGGCACAATACACTTTTGCCACATAGGTGCCCGATGAAAGGTCCGAAATATCGAGCGAGCACGAGTAGCCTCCGCAACTGTTTTCAACTAATAACAGGGCATTGGTTGATGCGTCGCGCACTTCCAGTTTAGTTATAGCCCCATCACCGGCCTGCGATGTAGCAAAAAGCACACCTGGTGCAACATGGATATCTACCTTTTTGTAATAAGAAATAACGCTGCTTTTTACTTCGTTGGCGGGCAGCAGGGCGCCCATGCCTAGCAGGCATGCAATCAGAATCTGTTTCATA
>DATGXP010000138.1:0-13867 GCA_035298845.1 Chitinophagales bacterium | reverse complement strand
ACAGGTATTAGCATCTGTAACAGTTACGGAGTAAGTTCCTGTTGCAGTTACAGCTAAAGTCTGGTTGGTGCTGTTATCGCTCCATTCAAAATCTGCACCTGCGTTTGCAGCATCCAGTGTAGCTGTACCACCGCACTGTGTAACATCATTACCCAAATCTACAGTAGGGATGGTATTGATAGTAACATCTACTTCGTCAGTAGCCGTACAGGTATTAGCATCTGTAACAGTTACGGAGTAAGTTCCTGTTGCAGTTACAGCTAAAGTCTGGTTGGTGCTGTTATCGCTCCATTCAAAATCTGCACCTGCATTGGCAGCATCCAGTGTAGCTGATCCACCGCACTGTGTAATATCATTGCCCAAATCTACAGTAGGGATGGTATTGATAGTAACATCTACTTCATCAGTAGCTGTACAGGTATTAGCATCGGTAACAGTTACAGCGTAAGTTCCTGTTGCAGTTACCGCTAAAGTCTGGTTGGTGCTGTTATCACTCCAATCAAAATCTGCACCTGCATTGGCTGCATTCAATGTAGCTGTACCACCGCATTGTGTAATATCATTACCCAAATCTACAGTAGGTGCCGTGTTTACTGTAAGTGTTTCCACGGCAGTATTAGAGCATCCGTTAGCATCGGTATAAGTATACGATATACTTTGTGAACCAGCTGCTCCATTAAATGTACCGGCACTTACGCCAGTGCCACCATAAGTACCTCCGGCGGGCGAACCGCCGCTAAGTGTAACAGTAATATTGCTGCAAACCTCGGCAAACGGTGCTAAGGTTACTGTGGGTGCTGTATTTACGGTAAGCAAATCAGTTGCTGTATGTGTACAGCCGTAAGGATCTATATAAGTATAAGTAATAGTTTGGGTGCCGCTGGCAGGGTCAAATTGGCCACCAGTTACGCCCGTACCCGAGTAAGTGCCGCCTGCAGGTGAGCCACCGGTAAGCGTAAGTGCGCCATCGTTGCTGCAAACTTCATCGGGTGTTAAGCTCAGCGAAGCCACACCGGTAGGGCATACTACCGTAATTGCGTTTGATGCAGTGCCACTACAACCGCTTGCATCGGTTACAGTAATTGAAAAGTTAAAAGTACCTGTTGCTGTTGGTGTACCCGAGATAGCACCACTATTAGATAAAGTAACGCCCGGAGGCAGGGCACCTGCCGTAACAGAATAGCCCGGCGCGCCTAAGGCACCTATTTGGTTCATGGATTGGTTATATGTTGAGCCGGCAGTGCCATTAGGTAAACTGGATGGACTTAGTGTAAGTGTAGGACATACATAAGCAGTGTAATTAACTGCATCTATACCTATGTAATCCGAATTGCTGCCGGTAGGGCCTGCACTGGTTACAAAGTAACGGAAGGCAATGCGGCCGGAAGTAGGTGCCGGTAAACCGCTAATTGTAATGGTATACTGCGTCCAGGTTTGTGGATAAACGTTGGTTACCAAAGTGGGGTTAATACTTAGTAGTAAACTTGTAAAATCGCCTACCGCAGTGGCAGTTGCACCCACGTTGGTACTGGCACCATTGGTGCTAAGCCTAACCTCTAACCGGTCGGGGTAATCCGTTTGGCCGGGGCCTATAGTAGGCTTACGGGTATAGAAAGTAAATACATCCCCGTTACGCAGGGTTCGGTTAGGGGTAACCAGCCAATTGCTGATAACACCAGTGCCGCCGGTAGTGCTGGCAAAGTTAGCAGCAATATATGCATTGTCTGCCCCGTTGTAGGCATTAAATGGCCCCGGGTCTGGCGTAGCCGTAGTAGCAGTACCCTGAAACCATGAATTGGTACCAAGGGGGTTACTGTTGTTTTGAATAACCCAACCATTACCCGTTAAGGTGGTAATGTTGTCAAAGTTTTCGGTGTAGTTCTGCGCTTTTACCTGCGTACCGATAAACGACAGGAGGATGGCTATGGGCAGGACATAGCAAGAGTAAAGTACTTTTCTCATAGACTACAGGGGTTTTATTACAATTAAAAAATATTCGCGGGTCGAAAATATTATGAAATTGCCGGTAGGCAACACATCTTTAACTTACTATTTAACACTGCGTGCGCACGGTGCATACTAATATAGATAGCCACATGCGGTTTGGGTTGCAGACATCGCAAATATAGAATAAATATTATTTACAGAAACTTATTATGAGCTGTCTTATTAGTCTTTTTTATATATGTGATGCAGGGTTGTTGTTTGAAACATCATACTATAAACATGAATAGAATGCATTTTTAAAGAGGTGGGTATACGTGTTGGTTTTTTTGGGGTTTTGGTAAAAATTGCAGTTTGCTATTTTTTCTTTTTATGTATTTGAATTTTACCTTGCAGCTATAATTAAAACAACGAAAAACCATTTTCCAATGAATCATTATTTTAAGGGAGTATTGCTATTTATGTTTTGCAGCCTGTTATCACTAAACAATTTGCAGGCACAAGCCCCTCAGAAAATAAATTACCAGGCTGTTGCCCGCAATGCGGCTGGTAACGAGTTGCAAAACCAGGCCATAGCTGTTAGGTTTACTATATATAACGGCAGCTCTACAGGTACGGTGGTATACCAGGAAACAGGTAATGTTACTACCAACCAATTCGGTCTGTTTACCACGGCTATAGGGGGAGGTGCCGTAGTGCAGGGCGATTTTGCAACAGTAAACTGGGGCAATGGCAATAAATATCTGCGGGTAGAGATTGACCCGGCCAACGGCACTAATTATACCGATATGGGCGCCTGGCAAATGCTAAGCGTACCCTTTGCACTTTATGCCGCTAATGCACCGGCAGGCTCTACTGGTGCTACTGGTCCTACGGGGGCCGATGGCACTAGCGGAGATGCAGGCCCTACTGGCCCCACAGGTGCTACCGGTGCAGGTGGTGGACCTACCGGCGCTACCGGCGAAGCCGGCCCAACAGGGGCAAACGGTGCCACCGGTCCTCAAGGTGACCCTGGTGTGGGTGTTACAGGGCCAACTGGTCCCGCTGGTGCAACCGGTGCAGCAGGCAATCCCGGCCCAACAGGCCCACAGGGCGATCCGGGTGTTGGTGCTACAGGTCCTATAGGCTTAACCGGTCCGCAGGGCCCAACCGGTAATAATGGAGATACAGGCCCAACAGGGCCGCAGGGTATTACCGGCGCACAAGGAGTGCAGGGGCCTACGGGGCCGAGCACATCCGATGGTCCGGTGGGTTCTATTATGGCTTTTGGTGGTGTAAATGCTCCGGCAGGCTGGTTGCTATGCGATGGTGCTGCGATAAGCAGAACTACCTACGCATCACTTTTTGCTGTAATAGGCAATGCATGGGGTAATGGTGATGGTGTAAATACTTTTAATACACCCGACCTGCGCGGTAGGTTTTTAAGAGGCGTAGATGCCGGCACCACCCGCGACCCGGATGCTGCATCAAGAACGGCTACTAATGCCGGTGGCAACACAGGCGATAACGTGGGTACACTTCAGGGCGAAGCATTGAAAGCACATAACCATACTATAACCGATCCGGGGCATAACCATACTTCGGTAAATTCGGATATTGTAAGAAATACCGGAGGCTATGGCACCGGCTTAGGTACCGGTGGTTTAGGACCAAACACTATAACCATGAATAGTAATACCACAGGTATTACCGTAAATAACTCTACCGGTACCGAAACGCGCCCAAAGAACGCATCGGTTAACTTTATTATAAAATACTAAGCGGCACAAACCGAAACAATCATGGCCCCTTACAAGGTTGTTCTATATAATCCCGTATCTGTTTTTTACACTATGCCATTGGCATTGCTGGCTATAGGCTCGTACCTGGACCCTAAGAAGTATGAGGTGATAATAATAGATGGCAGGCTGGAGAAAGACCCGCTAGCCCAGGTATTGAAAGCTTGCGAGGGTGCTGTTTGCTTTGGCACCTCAGTATTAACCGGGGCGCCTATAAAAGATGCACTGAGTATAACCCGTGGTGTAAAAGCAAAATTTCCCAACCTGGTAACTTGCTGGGGCGGCTGGCATCCTTCCCTTTTTCCCGATGAAACGCTGGAAGAAGCGAGTGTAGATGTGGTAGTTACAGGCCAGGGAGAAATAACGTTTGCCGAATTACTACTTGCAATAGAGGGTAAGCAAAGTTTTGAAAGTATTAAAGGCATTCATTACAAAAAGGAAAGTAAAGCAGTAGCTAACGCCCCGCGAGCTACGGTCGATATCAATTTGTTTCCGGAGTTTAATTACGATTTGATACCCGTAGAAAGCTATTTTAAATTGAAAGGCCGGCGCCAAATGGATTACATATCATCGCAGGGTTGTCGGTTTCGTTGTTCGTTCTGCGCCGATCCGTTTATGTATAAACGGGGATGGTATGGTTTTACCCCCGAACGAATGGGCCGCGAACTGGAGGCACTATGGCAGAAGTATAAATTTGACGACCTTAATTTTCAGGACGAAACATTCTTTACCTACAAAGATCGTGTAATAGGCATAGCCAACGAAATAATAAACCGCAATTTAAAGTTTACCTGGTTTGGTACCATGCGTGCCGACCAGGGCGTAAGGCTGGGAGATGATATTTATAAGCTTTGCAAAAAATCGGGATTGAACCGGGTAATGATTGGCCTGGAGGCCGGCTCGCAGGAAATGCTCGATTGGATGAAGAAGGATATAAAGATTGAGCAGATTTTTGAAAGTGCTAAGAAGTGCGTAGAGAATGGCCTTGCCATTAACTTCAGCATTATAGTTGGGTTCCCCGGTGAGAAAGAATCGAGCGTAAATGAAACACTGCGCGTAGCCAGAGAACTGAGGAAGATGAGCTCTGATTTTGCATTGAATATTTTTTATTTTAAACCCTACCCCGGCAATGATATAGCTGTAGGGTTATTGAAAGAAGGTTATCAGTTTCCAAAGGGGCTGGAGCAATGGGCGGGGTTTGACTATGTAGGCTCTACCAGCGAATGGATAAATGAGAAACAGTACAAGCAAATTGAATCTTTTAAGTTTTATCATAAAGTAGGATGGAACCGCGGTAATCTTTTATCAGCAGGCATTCAAAAAATTGCGCGCTGGCGGTGCGAAAACCACAATTACACTTTACCGGTAGAAAAAATGGTGTATGAATTTTTAAAGCCACCGGTTAGGTTATCATAAAGGAGGCACCTTTTTTGTTCAACCTGCCATACAAAACGTAACATGAAAATAGCCAGCTATAATGTAAATGGAGTGAATGGCCGCTTACCGGTATTGCTAAAGTGGCTTGAGCAGGCACAGCCTGATATAGTGTGTTTGCAGGAATTGAAAGCGCCGGAGGAAAAATTCCCTTTGCAGGCTATAACCGATGCCGGGTATAATGCCATATGGCACGGGCAAAAAAGCTGGAATGGTGTTGCTATACTTGCCCGCACTGAAATAAAAGAAGTACGCCGCGCGCTACCCGGCGACCCTGAAGATTTGCATAGCCGCTATATAGAAGCTATTGTAAATGGAATGCTAATCTGCTGTCTTTATCTGCCAAATGGCAACCCCGCACCAGGCCCTAAATTTGATTACAAACTGGCCTGGTTTAAAAGGTTGATAGCACATGCCGCTGAATTAATGAAAGCAGATATACCTGTTGTGCTGGTGGGCGATTTCAATGTAATGCCTGCCGAGCTGGATGTATATAAACCTGAGCGATGGGTAGATGACGCGCTTTTCAGGCCAGAAGTGCGCAAAGCGTTTAAAACGCTGGTTGAACAGGGATGGATAGATGCTATACGGACACTACACCCCAATGAAACGATTTATACCTTTTGGGATTATTTCCGCAATGCCTATGGGCGCAACGCCGGTTTACGCATAGACCATTTTTTGCTAAGCCCGCATATTGCCAAACGGCTGAAAGCGGCTGGTGTAGATACAAACGTGCGTGGCTGGGAAAAAACCAGTGACCATGCCCCGGTATGGATAGAGTTGAAAAAGTAATAGAGCTTATTTTCTTTCATAGGGCACATAAAATACCAGGCCAACAGCTTTAATAAATGGGCGAATAGCTGTAATTTGTTGCCTGAACATATACCACCCGCACCCTGTTGTATTACTATACCAAATTAGTTTTTTGTTTATGTATTCTTTTGTGTTGTAGCGCTAGCTATGCACAGTACCCTCCATATTTTTTGATAGATGATGAGGCCGGCCTGCCTGCCAATCAGGTGTATAGTATTGCTCAGGATAAAAAAGGTTTTATCTGGATAGGTTGCGATGCGGGGCTTTATAAGTTTGATGGAATAAGATATAAGAGCATAGAATGTGCCACCCGTAAATCGAAACCGGTTACCGGGCTTTGTTTTTCTTCATCGGGTAGGTTATACTGTCACAACTTTCAGGGTCAGATTTTTTATACCGATGCCGATTCTTTGAAGGAGCTGAAGCATGTATTTAAGAGCATTCCTAATATAGCTGCCGATAAAACAGGCAATTTGTGGGTAAACCATGAGGGCGGCATTAGTGCTTATAATGAACGCAACGGCCAATGGAAATTATATAATCAATTCGCCAGGGGCCAGCAGGAAGATAATCGGTTGTTCACTAAATCGATAAGGATAGATCAACGAAATGAAGCCCGGTTTGTATGCAATGGAGGCATTGGCGTGATAGATACAAGAGGGTTGCAGATTAGACCGAATAACGATTTTTTAATTTACCCATCGGGCATATTTGTACTTGAATGTTATAAAGACGATACCTGGATTTTTTCGAGCGGCGAAACATTTTTTTACAGAGAGCATCAGGGTAAGGTGCTTAAAAATAGTAGCAGCAGGTTGATGCAGGTACTATTGAACCGAAAGGTAACAAACGCAAGAGCACTGGCCGATGGAACGTTGTGGATTGCTACCTATAAAGGCATGATACAGTATAACCCGGTTACCGATTCGGTGCGGTTACTATACCCGGACCTTGCATTTTCCGATTGCCTGCTAGACCGGGAAGGAAATTATTGGTTTACTACATTACAGTCGGGCATTATTCGCGTACCTAATCTCGATTTTGTATTGTGGAATAGCAGAAATAAGCTACTACCTACCGATAAGCTGACCAAAGTAACCGGTGCTAAAGGGCAAATCTATTTTGCAACCATAGATGGCTTTGTTGGTCAACTTAATAGTTTAAATGATGATTTGCATATAACCCATACCGGCAACAACGCCGACGTGCAATGCCTGCGCTATATACCCGCCGATAACAAGCTGTACTTTTATTTAAAAGGAGCGCTATATGTATTTGAGGATAATAAATCAAGGATTATTCAGGCAGATTTGCCGCCGGTAAAAGATTTGGTTAAAGTAAGAGGTGCATATGTATTGGCAAGTTCTTTCGGAAGCTACATATACAATCTTAAGCATCCCCGGAGCAAGTATCAGATTACGAACAGCTGGTCGCGCGAAATAGTATTCGACTCAGTTGCTAATACACTTTGGTTGGCAACCAATAACGGTATAGAAACCTTTGTATATAAGAACGAAAAATGGGTGGCCGGTGATACTCTTTTACCAGGTGTACAGGTAATATCTGTTAGTTACGATGCACCTCCGGCAAAATTGTATGCACTAACTTATGATGGGGAAGTTCATGCAATTAAAGCAGGAAACGCCATCGAAAAAGTGTGCTCTCTTACTGCAGATGTTACCGGCACTAAGCTTTTGTATAATAACAGCACATTGTATGTAGCCACTAACAAGGGGCTGTGGTCATTCGATTTAAATAAACATAGTTGGAATGTGATAGCCCAGACAGATGGGTTAGTTTCGAACAATGTACAGGATATTTGCATAGCAGGAAATGCTGTATGGCTGGCAACTGGTAAAGGATTGCAAAAAATACCGCAGGTAATAAATACGGTACGCGTTCCTGCCTTGCTATATGTAAAAAAGGTAACGATGGGAGATGTGGTGGTGAAGGATATAGAGCACCTGGAATTAAAATACAACCAAGCCCTTGGCATAGAGCCTGAGGCAAGTATATATAGCAGTGGTACCGGTTTTAAATACGCTTATCGTTTTGTGGGGCCAGATAGCGGCTGGAATTATCTGCCGGGTAATATTGAGCAGTTCTCTATTCCCACCCTGCCAACCGGAAGCTTTGCAATAGAACTAAAAGTAATAAGCCATAACGGTATCGGCTCAGGCAATGTAATCCGCATTGCAGGATATGTAAGCCCGCCTTTTTGGAGAAGTACATGGTTTTATGCACTATCGGCTTTGTGTTTACTTGGGTTGGCTTTTATTGTTTTTAGAAAAAGAGTGGCCGTGCTACGTAGAGAGCAGGAGAAAGAGATTGCGAGGCTAAACCTGGAAAATGAACTGCGGCTTACTCAGCAAACAGCCCTTAAAGCGCAAATGAATCCGCACTTTATTTTCAATGTGCTTAATTCTATAAAAGGTTATATCTATAAAAACGATAAACAGCAGGCCTCTAAATACCTGACGGATTTTTCGGAATTGGTGCGCAATGTACTTGACATGAGTAGCCTGCAGTATGTAAGTATAGCAGACGAACTAAAACTACTGAAACTATATATAGAGCTGGAGGCTATGATGTTACCTTCAGATTTTTCTTACACTATAAAAATATCCGATGAAGATCAGGTTAATGATTGCGAAATACCCGCACTTATTTTGCAGCCATTTGTAGAGAATGCTTTTAAGCATGGTCTGCGGCATAAGGCTGGGGCTAAACACCTGGAGCTTGCGGTAATTCCCCAAAACGATGACACGGTATTAATTACAATAACCGATAACGGCATAGGCAGGAGTGGAGCGCAGCAGATAAAGCAACATAACGAAACTAATCATCAATCATTTGCTACAGGTGCTATTGAAAAAAGAGTAGCATTAATTAACCGCGAAGGAAAACAACACGTAGAAGTAACTATTAAAGACTTGCAGGATGAAGCCGGTAATCCTTGCGGTACCTGTGTAACGGTTAAAATTACTTTTAAATGAGCGATGAGAATACGATAAAGGCAGTTATTGTAGACGATGCACATCAGGCAAGGGAACTACTCAGCCTAATGCTGAACGAGCTGGCACCCGATGTGCAAGTATTGGGCGAAGGCGCAAATGTAAAACAGGCGGTCGAACTAATTCGGCAGCACCGGCCGGATGTTGTATTTCTGGATATTGAAATGCCCGGCAAAAGCGGGTTGCAACTAGTAGAAGAGATTTCGAAAGAAGATATGAAGTACGAGATAATATTTACCACTGCTTACAATCAATATGCAATACGTGCGTTCCGCTTATCGGCTATAGATTACCTTTTAAAGCCGATAGATGAAAGGCAATTGCTGGAAGCTGTAGAGAGGGTAAGAAAATCGAAAAGTGTTTTGCAAAGCGAACAGCGGCTGCAGGTGCTGCAACAGAATTTAACGGCCGGAACCGAAGCAACAGTGAATATACCTACGCTTAACGGGTATTTGTTTTTACCTGCAAATGATATTCTTTATATAAAAGCAGATGGCGCCTACACGCATGTCTTTGCTCAGGGCCGCCCATCAATTACAGTATCTAAAAATTTGAAATATTTTGAGGGCGTGCTCGATGGCCAGCCTCAGTTTGTAAGGGTACACAGGTCCTACCTGATTAATATGAAGCACATAAAAAAATACGACAGGGCCGAAAGGGGATCTATAACTATGAACGACGAAACAGTTATTGATGTGGCACGGGAAAGGAGAGGTATGTTGTTTAATGCCCTTGGTATATAAAAAAAGTGCCACCGGTAACCGGTAACACTTTTCTATATAAGTAGCTATGGCATTAGTAAGTTGTTTCGCCTTGCCAGTCATCTACAAAATGGCTCGATACTACCTTGCCATTGGCATTCATCAGGTATAGCATAACGCCTCCATCCGATAAGTTATCTTCACATTTCCATTCTCCGGTTTCAGGGTTATAGTAGCTAAGGCAGTTAAAAGTTGCTCTCCACACGGCTACACCTGTATTTCGGTTGAACATAACCGGTGTTAAAGTGCCTGGTGTAGGTGGAGCGGGTGGTGCTGCGCCTTCGCCCGGGTTAAAATTAACGCGCACAACGGCAGTCACCGTAACTGTTTGCGCAGGGTCGCCACTTATTGCTAACTGAACGTTTACACTGCCATTGTTTTTTACGTTGATAATTAGTTTTTCCGGTTCAGGGTTTTGTATTACCGTTCTGCCACCAGGTAAAACCATATGCTGTTCAACTTCATTAAAGTTGAGTGGTTTGCCTAATACAACAGCAGAGTTGGTAATTATGCTAAGGTCTACCTTAACTAATTGGTAGTCAAATTTTTCAGCTGTTGTAAATGCATCGCTTACAAAAACGGCATAGCCATTTTCATTTTCTTTTCTGAAAATAAGCTGCCCTTTTTGAAACACTATTTTATCTACATCAATATTGTTGGGGTCTTGTTTGCTCAATCCTGCTTTTATGATTGCTTCGGCAGGTACATCCACATATACCGGTGTTCCGTTCACATCCACAGCAATAGAATCTACTTTAATTACCAGGCGGTAAGTGTTTATGACATTATTAACCGGACGTATTACAATTTTCATATTGGTTTTTCGAAAGCTGTTGTCGCGCGAGCCATCATTCGTATCGGCATAAGTATCGGCAAATGGTGTTGCCACAGTGTCTTTTTCTGGCACCTCGTTTACTTTACTGCAGCCCGCCAGCAGTAAGGTGGCTGTTAAAAGCGTAAAAGCTAATTTTTTCATCAGTTTCATTTTAGTTGATGCTAAGATCTGTATGTATGGCCGATAGGTCAAATCCGTTTTGTAAACTGCACACCTGAATTTGCAAACTGGTTATTGCCAAAAAAACCAGTCTCCGATTGAAGAAAAAGTTGTCGTAAATAGCAAAATCGGGGACGGATCTTGTTAAGGCATGTTTTTTGTCCTTTTATACAAGCAGATTAATTAAATGAAGTCACATATGGCACCTTATTATTAATCAAAAACTAACGATTGGATTTATCGATATTTTTCTAATTTCACCGTATACACATTCTGGTATGTTGTATCTGGAGCTCAGGAGTCGGTTTTTTCATATGGCCTCCCGGCGATTTTTCTGTTTTGAAGTTTTGAATTGTAACCAGTAGATTAACTTTTACATAAAACCCAGCTAGCATTTATGGAGATTTTTGACATTAAAAATATGAAGGCAGTACTATGGGCAATTTTGTTTGCTGTTACAACAGCAAATGCGCAGAATGGAGTAAAAATTGCCGCCACCGCTGGCACGGCAGACCCATCGGCTATGCTCGATATCACATCTCCTAATAAGGGGCTTCTTTTCCCTCGGGTTACATTAACCGGCCTAACCGACAATACAACTCCCGTAAATAACCCTGCAACCGGCTTGGTGGTTTATAACTTAGGCTCTGTGGGGGTACCCGCTACCGGTATTTATTTTTGGAATGGCAGCTCGTGGGTATTACTAAGCAGTGGCGGTCTTTCTGGCTCGGGTACTACTAACCAGGTACCTAAATGGACAGCGAGCAACGCACTGGGAAACTCTATTATAACTGATAATGGCACCAATGTAGGTATTGGCACAGCCTCGCCCAATGCAAAGCTTACGGTGGGCACAGCTCTTTCCGGCTCGGCCTTAAGTTCTACTTTTGTAACTAACGCAGGGTCGCTGGGTGGCACTGCCGGCAACATGCTCAATCTTGCCAATTTTGGTTTTGCAGCTAATACTAATAACACCAGCCTTGGGATAAAAGCACTACGCTCGTCTAATGGCACCGATTGGACTACATCATCTATCGGTTTACTCTTTGATGTAGATAATACCTCGCCGGTAAACAATGCACAAATCTGGCTTTCTTCGGCGGGCAATGTAGGTATAGGCACCAGCGCTCCTACTGCCAAGCTGCACATTGGTGGTGTTTCAGGCACCGATGGCCTTAAATTTCCGGATGGTTCACTGCAAAAATTCGCATCTACTTTAGTAGGTTCATATTTTGCCATTACACCTACTACTATTCAAAATATAACCAGCATAACACCTGTAGAAATTACAGGGTTAACAATAACCATAACGCCTAAATCGGCAAGTAGTAAGTTTTTAATTATGGCTGTTGTTAATGGCACTATGAGTTACGTGGTGAGTACAGTGCTATATAGAAACGGCTCTAATATTTTATCGCATGCTTCTAATAGCAACGAACCAGGGTCGATTGTAACAACTTACGAAGGTGGTGCAAACAATGATGTAATGCGCCAACAATACTTTAACTATCTTGATTCACCCAATACTACTTCGGCTGTTACCTATAGCGTAAGGCATACATCAGGCTGGGCTGGTGGTGCAGTACTCACCCAGGTAAATAACCGCAACAGTGTAGATATGGCAACCCCTTCTACTTTAACTATTTTAGAATTTGCACAATAACACTATGACTCCCACCTCCATCAACGATTATTTCAAAGTTCTGTGCATTACAGTTCTGCTTATCACGGGTTATTTTTCGCATGCCCAAAACGGAGTAAAAATCGCTGCCACAGCCGGCACCGCCGACCCCTCGGCCATGCTGGATATAACTTCCAGTAATAAAGGCTTGCTTTTTCCGCGCGTTACGCTTACCGGCTTAACAGATAATACTACACCGGTAAACAACCCGGCTACCGGTTTGGTGGTATACAATTTAGGTTCGGTGGGGGTGCCGGCTACAGGTATTTATTTCTGGAACGGAACCTCGTGGGTACTGTTAAGCAGCGGCGGTCTTTCGGGTTCAGGCACTACTAATCAGATATCTAAATGGACCGCCAGCAACGCTCTGGGAAACTCAATAGTAACCGATAACGGTACCAATGTAGGTATAGGCAACTCTTCACCCGGCCAAAAATTAGATGTGGTGGGCAACATTGCCGTATCAGGTAGTGCAGGCAACTCAATTTATACCTATACCAATAGTGATGCTAACTGGCGTATAGGTATGAGCGACCTTACGGCCAATGTAGGCTTTAGCCGGGTGCTGGCTACCAGCCATGTGCAGTACGCCACATTTGCCAATGGTGCCGGCCAGGGTTTTGCAGTGGGCGATAAGGTTTCGGGCCTTTCGGCTTTTGAAGTTACAAGTTCGGCCAGTGGCTATGCGGCATATTTCAGGGGCAGTATCCGTAGTGCGCCACTTGCGGGCACCGGTTACCGCATAGTATATGCCGATGCCAACGGAGTGCTTACACCGGCCAGCAGCATCACATTTACCAGCACTGCCCAGGCCGATGCCATGGGTCTGCCCACGGGCACTTACACATTTAACTTTCCGGGCTCTACAGGGGCTCAGCAGTTGTATTACCAAAGCAACATGAATAATGGCCAGGGATATGTGCGTGTGTTCTCAAGCCCCTATAATGGTACGGCCACTGTTAACTGGGTGGGTAATAGCTTTCCATTTACAAAGTTTTTAGTACAAACTGATGGCTCTACAGGCACACAAACCAGGGCTACTGCGTTTTTTTCTACAGCGCGTTTGTTTAATGCCGATAACCAGCTGGGCGTATCTACCGGGGGTACACATACAGGTTATCGTGTGTTTATTGGCTATGCAGGTGGCATGGGTATATATAACAACACTCAGCAAGTGTGTAACTGGGGTAATTCTTCCGGTTCGGTGGGGGCAGGTTTTAATGGCTCTACCTGTGGCACTTATCCAAACGGATTATTGTGGGGCACAGGTACCGGCACTGCTACCTATACGGCAATAAGTACAACCTGGGAAGTATGGATCGCTAATTAAAAGAATATACAGAAGTGAAGGGAGGGATATTTTTTATTTGATCAATAAAAGCAGCATGAAAAAAAATTACACGGTTTCGGTTTACTTACAGCTTGCATTGCTGTTTCTGTTTAGC
>DATGXP010000137.1:0-6443 GCA_035298845.1 Chitinophagales bacterium | reverse complement strand
TTTTAAAAACTCGATGTAGCCCAATGGCTCGGTCAACTTTATGTTCGGGTTGTCTATTTTGCTTTTTAATCCGGTAGCTTCCAGCCTTTTTAGTGTGCGCGGATGTATAGGGAACACCACCTGCATCATAGCCGATATACGCACCAACGCATCTACTATTACGCCCAGATTTTGCTCATCATCTACATTCACCGGGCGGTGAAACGTAACCACAGCATAGGGCTTAGCTACACCAAGTTCATCTAATACTTTACAATCATCTACCACAGGTAGCATTTCGGTTAATGCATCTACTATGGTATTGCCTACCAGTTTTATCTTCTTTTCGTTTACCCCGGCCTTGCGCAAAAAGTCAACCCCTACCGGTTCGGTTACAAATAATAAATCCGATAACGAATCTGTCAAAATACGGTTGCGCTCTTCGGGCATATCCATATCGCCACTGCGCAGGCCGCTCTCTATGTGGCCTACTGGTATCCGCAGTGAGGCTGCCGCAAAGGCACAGGCAAAGGTTGAGTTTACATCGCCTGGCACTATCAGCATGTCTGGCTTATACTCCAGTAATATTTTTTCTGTTTCTACTATTATTTTGCCCACTACCTCATTGTTGCTGCCACCGCCTATACCTAAGTAGTAGTCGGGTTTGCGCAGCTTAAGCTGGTGAAAAAACACATCGCTCATTTTCTGGTCGAAATGCTGGCCGGTGTGCAGTATGCGGTATTCAAATCCCGCGGCTGCAAATAGCTTTTCCAGCTTTACTATTTTAATAAAATTTGGGCGGGTGCCTACACAGGCCAGTATTTTTTTCATAGTCCGTTTAGTATTTCTGCCAGCACCTTCGCCTGGTTTTTTCTCGAATAACTCATTACTCGTTCTTCATTGGCCACGGAAGTAACCCTGCCATGTTTTAAAATGTCTTCTGCCAGTTGGCTTATACCTTTAAATACCTCATCCGCAGTATTGCAAATTATACCTGTGTTCGTGTCGTTCAGTGTTTGTTCTACAATGTCACCATCGTTAGGGCACAATATTACAGGTTTCCTGAAACACAGGTACTCATAAAGTTTGCTGCTGGGTATACCTTTAATGCCATTGTGTGATACCATTAAAAAAGCGTGCGAGCGGTTTTGTATATCAAATACCTGTGCCCGTGGTATTCGCTCCGTTATCTCCAGGGTATTTCCATAGCCCTGCATATTGCTGCGTACACGGTTTGCCTGCTCGGCATAGTAAGCGAGCCCCGGAAAGTATAGTTTGAATTTAAGCTTTTCGCCGTAGGCATCCACCGCTTTTTTAAAGCCTTCTAAAAAGGGTTCAATACTTTGGGTAGGATATAGGGTGCCATTGTAGGTTATCGCTAACTCGCCCGGCTGCGAGGCCTCTTTCACTTTTGCCAAATCATCTTCGGTAAAGCCATTTAAAAGGGTAGTCGCCTTTACGCCAACATACTTCGATATCTTGTGCGCATAAAAGGACGAGATGGTGGTGATGATAGCTGCAGTGCCCACCCATTTTTTCTCACTTCGGTTTTCCAGCTTAAAAATGAATTCTGCCAACGCATTTTCACGCACATTTATGTCGCTTGTGCTCCAGTCGTCGCGGTAATCGGCCACCCATTTTATGTGCGGAAATTTTTTCTTTAACCGGTAGCCTATAAAAAAGGATACAAAGGGATTAGCGGTTATCACCACCCGGTTTAGGTCCTTATTTTTTTCAATCAATTCAACAGCCTTATCATAAAAATTGCTGAAAGGGACTGCGCTCAAAAAGAAATTTTGAAACAACACTTCGAAAAACGAAAGCGCTTTGCGCAGTAGCCTGTATTTATTATCGCCGTGTTCTGCGTATATTTTGTCTTTAAGCGATGCTTTATAGGGCAGGTAATAAACCGTGCTTTGTTCGTCCTCTACTTTCTTTTCAGCCTCGCCCGATGTTTTCGAAATATCCGATGGCTTATTGATGGCAATATCCCAATTGCGGGTAACTACAATAGGGTAGTAGCCAAACTGGCCGAGGTATTTGGCCCATGCGGCAGGCCGTGCCGATGCAGTAAGATTACACGGCGGAAAGAAATACGCAATTATCAATACCTTTTGCATAATGGCTATTGCCCTGCAATTAACGCCGGATGGGTTATAATTTCAAATTTATTGGTGACGCGGGCCAGAAACTTATCCAATACATCAAGTGTATAATCCGATACCAGCTTAGGGTGCGATATAATGTGCAGGTGATTGTGATTTTCCAGCTCCTGCATGTAATAATCAATTTTTACTGCATTCATACTTTCTATACTAAAGCCTTCTGTGTGGCTAAAGCGGCTTTTTGCGCCCGCGTTTTCAAAGGTTATCTGATTACCCGATGGCAATCCATCGCCATAGCGGTGGTAGTATTTATAGCGCGACGTTAAACGGTAATGCAGCCCCGAATATATTTTGCGCCAACCCTCTACCTTACACTCGCGCAGTGGAAATTGTACAAAGCTACCATTGGATTGCTCACGGGTTACCTCCTCTTCAAAACGGTAAAAGCTTTTATCAGGTGAGGTGGTAAAATCAAAGGCATAGCTATTATCCGGCCCCGAACACTTGGCACCAGCCTGCACACTAAATTCATACTTAATGCCATGTTTCAAAAACTGCCTTTTAAAAATACTGAATGGCTGAATAAAGAAACCACCTGCACGGTACCCATTTATTTTATAATCGGGCTTTACAGGTTTAATTATATCATACAATACCTGCAGTGAACTGTCAAATACATAGTCTTGCTCTGCAGGTGTAAGGTTACTTAAGGCAAATTTGCTTTTATCCGATAGGTTCCAGGTATTAGTGGCAGCATCATATTTTGCATCTATCCAATGCGGGTGTATGTGGTCGTAAACCAAATGGCCCTCTTGCACCATTCGGCGTATCTGTTCAGATACTTTATCCAAATCATTCTTTGCTTCATGGTGTTTATGCGCCACTTCCTTTAAACGCACCAGGTAAAGGCTATCTATAAAAAACACACCAGTACAGTTATGTTTTCCTAGTATACGCAAAATCCTGTCTGTTGGTAGCAACGAACAGTTTTGGGCAGAGCCACTATTGGCACCCAGGTATAGCTCATAATCAAATGTGAGCAGCAGAGTTTTCTTCACAATTACAATTGACTGTCAACAATATCCTTTGGTACCGCATTTCCCCTTAAGCGGCACCTGAGCCAAAATAAGAAATCGTACAACTTGCACATAGCCGGGTTCAAATCTTTTTTCCAAATGTAGCCGTCTTTTATTTCGGCACCAAAGCGGCGTTTAAAATCCTGTATTTGCTCAAATTTAGTTCCTTCTACATTTTTGTAGCGTGCTCCGCCTAACACAAATTTAGCGCTTCCACGTTGCCGCAAAATCTTCATACAATCCCAAAGGATTTTTCTGGTAGAGCCTTTAAGTTGGGTTTTTTCTGCCGACCCGGCATACATATAAAATCCTCCAAAATCTGAATAAACGATAAAAGTCCCGGATTCTATCTGGCCGTTGGAATAGGCCGTGCAGCAAATTACCATATCATCTCCAAGTGTATCATACATGTCTTCAAAAAAACGAAGGTTTTCGTGCGCGGCCCCCTGCCGGTCGTGTGTATGTGCATAGCACTCATAAAATGCGCTAACTTCATCTCTACCGTAGCGCACTTCTACTCCCATGCTTTCCGTTTTGCGTATTTGCGTGCGGTACTTAGGATTAAAGTCGGCAAATATTTCTTCCTCGGTTCTTTTTAAGTTAATAGTAAAAATGCCAAGTTCTACTGCAGTGGCATTGTCCGGAAAAGCCTGGTAGGCAGAAATAGTAGAACCCGGTTCTATACGCATGCATTTAAGTTGCGTAGCACAAAGGTCGGTGGCAGCGGTTATAAATGCTTTTTCTTCGTCCGGGCTTAAGTCACCAGTAATTTTAATTGGCGAGTGGGTAAATATGCCCACATAAAAAATCTGTCTTTTAGAAACCTTTAAAGGGATAAATATTTCTCTCTTTTCATCTGCAATAATGTAGTAGGCAAAGCCTCTTACTTTTTCAAAAGAGGCATATTTTGGATGAAACGGGAAAGGTAATTTTTGAAGAACCGCATTAGATATTTCCTCACTAAAGATACTAACTCGCATTGCTGGGTTTTTGAAGAATCAAAATAAAGCTATTTTCCAGTGTATCCAGTCTTGTGTTAGTTCCATCGGGAAAATAATAACGTTCCTTATCGTACCAGCCCACTTTGTGGCCATCGTAAAAATGCTCGTGCTTTATAGTAATAAATTTTTGAGACACTATTTTATCAATACGGCGCGGAGAGTATTTAATGTAAGTAAGTTCAGGGTACAGTAAATCGGTAAAACTCATAGCGTGGCTGTATTGTATAAACACATACCCCCCCGGGTTTAAGTCATCATATATTTTATCAAAAAATGCCTTCATGCGCGATGGCTCAATATACATCGTTACACTAAAACTGCATATTAAATCGAATTTGCGGGGTGCACTAAACCCGGTAAGATAATTAGCATTAAACAGATGCGCTTTAGGTAAAATAGCCTTTGCCTTATCTAAAAATGCACGGTTCAGATCAATGCCATAAATTTCAAATGAATCCTCATTGAACCGTTTTAAAAATAGGCCTGTTCCACAGCCTATATCTAAAATTGCCTGCCCGTCTTTTAAGTGTTCTACTGCAAAAGTCCTTAACCTCACCTGCGCAGCATCTACCAGTTTTTGTATTTCCGGAATGAGGGAGTAACCTACGTTTTCTTCAGGGCTTAATTTGTCAAGGTATTCGCGCTTGTTGTAGTTGTTTTTTCGTAGTGCTTCCTTAGGCAAATGGTCATAACCGGTTACTATTAAAATCCAATTGGTGGTTGGATTGTTCAATAGAACAGAAGCTATTTTATTTGCAAGTTTTCTAACAAATACCGTCATTTTATATATTGCGTGGGTATGGGCAAACATAGCAAAAAAAGAATAGCATTCTTTTTTACATTATTTTATCCTAAAACTCATAACAAGGTGTTATATGATGCCTATTTGTTAAGTGAAATGGAACAACTAAGCCAGAATTTCGATTCGGTGGTAGTTGTTTCAATGAGTACAGATCATAATGGGGAGGTGGAAGTAGCAAAAAATGTAACCGTCTATAATCTACGGCTGGATATATCAATGATAGATAAGTTATTGTTGCCGCTTATTGCTACCCGAAAATTTTTCATTAGCGAAATTAATAACCTGCATACCGTTTACGGAAAACAGTTAAATGCAGGTTTATTCAAAGCAATTGCAGCGTACGCTGTAAAGGCAGTTAAAGTGGAGAAATTTCTGGATAAACTGCTAAAGCCTATAGATTTTAACGAAAATGAGGTTTGGATTTATTCCTACTGGAATTTTGAATACGCATTGGCCGCTGTGTTACTTAAAAGTAAATATCCTGTTAAAACGGTAGTGCGCACCCACAGTCTGGATCTGTATTTCGACCGTGTGCCTGAGCACTACCATCCTTTTAGGCGTTTTGTGTATTTAAACAGCGATCTCTTCGCTTTTATTTCAGAACAGGGCCGGCAATATTTTTTCAATAACCATCACATTGAATCATCATTGCAGAAAAAGGGTTTTGTTAATCGTATTGGCACACAATGTAGTTTGCCTGCTTACCAGCACGATTACAGCCGTATAGTACTGCTTAGCAATGCCTGGATACAACCCTTAAAGCGAATAGACCTGCTGATAAAATCGCTGGCGCTGATAAATAATATAGCAATTGAGTGGATACACGTAGGCGATGATTATGGCACAGGCCGCTTTCCGGCATTAAAAGAAATGGCTAAAGAGTATCTTTCAGGTAAGGCCAATATTACCTACGAATTTCCTGGCCGTGTTACCCGCGAAGAATTGTTTGATCTATACCAAACCCGGAAAATAAATTTGCTTATTAATTTAAGTACCACAGAAGGTACTCCTGTATCTATGATGGAAGCATTGAGTTTTGGTGTGCCGGTTGTTGGTACAAACGTAGGCGGCGTACCCGAAATAATACACGATGGGGTAAACGGTTTTTTATTGCCGGCTGATTTAAATGAGCAACAGGTGGCAGATAAAATCTGCAGCTGGTTTAGTTTGCCCGTTGAAGAAAAAGAGAAATTGGCAACAAATGCACGCAAGACCTGGCAGGAAAAATTTGATGCAGACAGAAACAGCGCAGCGCTTATGGAAAAAATGATTGCTATTTAGATGTAAGATTGTTATGGTAATACATCTCTTCCAGCTCAGGAAACTCAGCCAGTAGTTTTTCGTCCATCTTACGTGTATCGCCTACTACTACAGCAGGTATCCCTCTTAAAACAGAGTAATCAGGAAACTCGCCTTTTACCAGGCTGTAGGCACTTACCAGGCAACCTTTGCCCAACACCGTGCCGGGAAGTATAATGCA
>DATGXP010000136.1:0-6479 GCA_035298845.1 Chitinophagales bacterium | reverse complement strand
GTAAATCATACTGCCATAAATTTGGGCCTGTACCTATACCGTCCAGCACACTGGCATGAGAGCTTTCTGCTTCAGGCCTTAACCCCGGTGCATATATACCCGATGCGTTTGGTTGAAATTTATACATTATAAAATGGTGCGTGCCCGATGGCATCATGGTGTTTATCTTTGGTATTTCTATAGCTGTATCATTACGCAAATCATGCTTTATGTAGTAGTATATTTCTGTTTGCTTGGGTATAAATATTTTACCTACATATATCTGAAATCCTTCGCCGGGTGCCGGTGGGGTGTGTGCATCGTAGGTGTCATCTATCCCTTTTCCGCTATAGTAAGTATTAATTACGGCAGTATCTATTACTGTTCCGGTAAGGGGGGCGCCAAACAAAATCCATTGTCGAACCAGCTCAATATCTTTTGCCGCCAGGGCCGGTAGTCCATCTGGCATTGGGGCACCTTCCTGCGGCTGGGTAAGCGCCAGGTGAGGGTTTGTTTCAGGCAGCCCATGTGCCATTTTTCTTAATAAAAAGCTTCTGTCAACATAACCCGGGGTAACACGCTTGTTGCCTTTAGCTGCAGCAGCCGGATTAGAAGGGTTAACGTTTACAAGCGCATTATACAAATCAGATTCAGATGCGGTAACATCAAATGTTGGTGCACCTGCGCCATGGCAGCCAGAGCCGGCGCAATTAGCCTGTAATAAATTTCGCACCTGGCTAAAAGTGCTTTGCGCATTTGCCTGCCCATAATACAGGCATAGTAAAATTACAAACGGCAGTGAGTACAACTTTTTCATGTGTCTGGGATTTTTTTTTGTGTTCGGAATGTAGTAAATAATGATAACCTACATGCCAGGTACTCAAAAAAAATGCACAATCTGTAAAAATGGAGAATTGTCCGATTATTAATTTATCATACCCTTTCTATCACCATTAGCACATACTGCTTGTTGGCCGCAAAAATGGTGGGGTTAATAGTATCTATGTTCTTGTTTATCTTTTGCTCTATGGCGGGCAGCGATTCCTGCAGGGCGTAGTGTATGCCCGGAGCTTTCACTTCTAATTTGCCAAGGGCAAATTCTTTAATAGGCATACCTATCTGGTTGGCCCACATATAAACGTATGCAATAGTAGGTAATACATGAGGGGTAATATCGCGCTGGTAGGTGATTTTTAATCCATTTTCTTCCAACCTGCTGGTAAATAACTGCCAGTTGTGGCCGCTTTTTTCGCCGGCCTCTCCTTTTTTAAAATAGTCGCACGCCACCCACCTGCCTCCCGGTTTCAATATTTTGTTTACAAGGGGCAGTGCTTTATCCAATTGCAGGTACTGCAACGATTCTGAAGTTACAACCGTACCAAAGTAGTTTTCAAAACCATTTACCGGCATATCTTCAAAGCGGCAATCGAGCACTTGCGTGCCTTTGTATTTTTCGGTTACATGCCTTACCTGGTTCTTATCAGGAGTTAGCGCCACCGCCTTTATGTTTTTGGTTTGCATAAGCGCCAATAAGCCGCCCATACCACACCCAATGTCCAGCACGGGATTTTCGGTGTCGGTTATATGGTTCACTATCTGCCAGCCATAATCTTCCTGTGCTTTATACAAATCGTTTATCGAAATATCGTGTGGGTCAATGGCCGGGTCATCAAAGTAGCCGTAGTGCAAAAAATCTTTGGGCAGCAACTGTGAATACAATTTCAACTGAGCATCATCATAAACACGCAATACCTTCTTGCGGTTGCGCTGCAGCTTAATTACCTGGTAAAGGTGATGGGGATATAAAAAGCGTTTTACTATGCCGGAAATAATGCTCATGCAGGCTTGTTTACTCGTTCAAGAAATACCCATCCGTTTTTTCTATACAACTCCTTCAAATCATACTGCCAATACCAAACCCGTATTTTATCCAGTTTGTTCGATTTGGTAACTACATAAAATTTTTTGCCCTTGTCATTGGCAGATGGTAATGGCTTGGCTGCATAAAAGTAATGGGCATAACTTTTAAAGCCCGCCGTTTCAATTACACATTCTTCATTTTTCTTTGTTTCTAAAAACTCTATAAGCGCAGCCTGCGAATATTTTTCAACCCGTGGTATTATAAAGGTCATTACAGTGCTTACAAATAAACCCGTGCTTATTAGAAGCATATAAGCACCCAGCTTTACATGTTTGGTTTGCGCCAATAAAATAGAAATGACTAAAAGTGCCAAGTAAGGGATTACAAAATACAAATCGTTGCGGGTCCAGTATACAGTGGCTTTCAGGCATTCTTTCGCAAACTCATCCTTTACATAGTTTATTACTACATCTGGTCGTTGCATTACAAATATACCGGCAGTAATGCCAGCTACAATTAGTATCCCTATCATAACCAGTGGCACCGTTTGTTTCCAGGTCCATTTCATTTTGCCATCAAACAGGTGGCTTAAGTAATAAGCTGCCAAAAAGGTAATGGGGAAATTACAAAGCGAAGAGTAGTGGAGTATTTTTGTTTTTACTATACTAAAAAGCAAAAGCACTACTACCAGTAGATAAATCATCCAGCGCTTAAAGTAATGCTGTGTAGAGTCATCGTGGGCATTCTTTTTAAACGAATCGAATATTAAAGCAGATGCCGGAAATACACCAATAAGCAAAGCTACAAAGTGATAGTAAAAAGGCCCGCCATGCCCGGCATCACTAGTGCTGAATAAACGAATCTGGTATTTTACAAACTCATCTACAAAAGTCAGCCCGTTGGCTTTTATTTCAAAACTCAGCCATGTTACTACTACCATACTTACCAGCACCCACCATACAAACATCTCGCTCAATTCTATTTTAAGCTTTCCCCGGTGCACAAAAAAATACGTAGAAGCTGTAAGTACTAATACTAATATAGCTACCGGCCCTTTGGTAAGTGTAGCCAGGCCTATAAATAAGGCACTTAATACCAGGTTCCATCGGCGGTTCCGGCGTTTTGTTCGGTAGTCTTCAAAATCGTTTTGAATAGTTAGCTTATAAATGAAAAAGATGCCCAGAAAGATGAACAGGTTAAATACCGGGTCTATTATTCCGCTCTTAAAGTAAACTTGGGGCAACATTGAGCACGCAAACAAGATAGCCCATAACACACCCAGCTGCGACTTGAAAACGTGCCTGCCCACATTAAATACTACCAACATGGTAATTATACCGCAAACAGCGTTGGGTAGCCGGGCCGCAAATTCATTTACACCAAAGTAACTCATGCTAATTGCCTGCAGCCATATAAACAGGGGAGGCTTTTCGTAAAATGGCTGAAAATTGATTTGCACCATGCGGTAGTTATGCGTTAGGAGCATTTCGCGGGCGCTTTCGGCAAAATTTATCTCATCCCAATCAAAAAGGTGAACCGTACCAATGGAAGGAATAAACAGCAAAGCCCCAATTGCTATTAGCAACAATTGAGTAGGGAATTGCATTATCTCTTTCCTGAACTGTTCTATCATTTTTTTAGCAGTGCTTTATCTTTCCAGGCCAGGTTGCCATACCAACCGGTGCGCACGAAAGTTAGATAAAAAACTGAACTGACCACTACCCCCACCAATGAACCGGCATACACATCCCTGAAAAAATGCTGCAACAGATATACCCTGGAGATACCCACCAGCAAAGCCAGAGTAAAAAAAAGATAACTCCATTTTTTGTTGTGTAATAGTATCGATAGCATGCAAAACATACCAAATGCACCGGCCGTATGGCCCGATGGAAAACTATTATACTTTAATATTTCAAGCCCCTCTATAAAATTGAGCGTTACTTTCCCTTCAAAAAAAATAGAGGGCCGTATCTGTTGCTCAAACACAACGTGCTTCAAAAAAGTGGTTAGGCCAAAAACAAGCAGCATGTTGATTGATAGTATAAGGCCCTTGCCGTAGCTAAACCTTACCGCCATTACAAGCCCTAGCAGTAGTAATGGGAACTCTGCTAAACGAGTAATATATTTAAAAAACGAATCGGATAGAGGGTTGTGCAGCGAATTGAAAAATAGTATTTCATTACCCCGTTCCATAGTGGCAATAAGTACGGCGCCAACCACCAAAAATGCAGCATAAAGCAAGAAGAATATCTTGTTTTGAACTAAAAAATGTTTCAAGCGCTTTGTTTTTTAGGAGTAGATTTCCGGAACAAATTGCGGTAATAGTCCGTGCTGTATAATTTAGAATCGCTGTTTGCTTTTAGTGTAAGGAATAACCCGATAGGCATTAATATAAATGTAGAAAGCCACATGCCGGCAAAAATCGTAAGCACGTTGTTTTCCGATAGCTTTTCGCCTATAATAGAAGTAACATGGTACACTATAAAGAACAGTACGCTATAAAAAAGCGGCCAGCCTAGCCCTCCCTTGCGTATAATAGAGCCCAGTGGCGCACCTATAAAGAACAGCACCAGGCATGCAATAGATAAAGTAAACTTGCGGTAAACCTCTACCATATGCGAGGTCAGGTCGCGGTCTTTATATTCCAACTGCTTACTTGTTACATCCGAAAAATTTTTGATGTTCCGGGTGTGGTTCATCGCAATTTCCATTATTTGTATTCGCTTGGCATGGTCATATTCTTTTAGCAGGTCATCTGCCTTCGCAAATTTAACCGGCGCTACTTTGGTCTCATTTTTCAAAGTGTCAAATCCGAATTTTTTAAAGCTGAAATATGGTGTTATGTAATTGTTATATCCCTGTTTAAGGTTATTGGCTTCTATGTTTATTGTATCAATAGCACTATAAAGCTGGTCAAGATTTAGCATCTGCTTCAAATCTTTAAAGAAATTTTCATCCGTACGGTTTAACTTAAACTGCGAAAGGTCAAAACGCTTCTCCCACGATGAAAACTGCGTGTTTACCATTTGATAAGTATTGGCAGCATTATCTTTTGGGTCTATTTCGCGGTATTGTTTTCCGGTATCCAGTTTCAGCGTTAGCGCCAGGGCATCATCATCCTGGGTCATCATTCCTTTTTTAGCGGTAATTACATGGTCATTGCCTTTGCCGCTGCTGTGGTCGTATACCGTAATGTTGTATAGGGTGTTGGTTTCATCATCCTTTTCACCGGCCCTTATCGAAAACCCATCTATCCCGCTAAAAAAAATCCCCGGCTTAAGTGCTACAGTGGGTTTTTGGTGGCGTATGTCATACAACAAAGCCCCAAATTTCAGGTTGGCTCTGGGCAACAGGTTATTGGAAAAGAAGAATGCGAAGATGCTGATAAGTGTCACTGTAATAATAAGCGAACGCATAAATCTGAAGAGCGATATTCCGGCAGATTTTACCGCTGTAAGTTCGTAATGCTCGCCAAATGAGCCATAGGTCATAATAGAAGCCAGCAATACTGCCAGGGGTAACGCCATGGGCACCAGCCTTGCAGAGGCATACATCAATAACTCCATTAGTACCCAGGTATCCAGGCCTTTACCTACCAGGTCGTCTACATATTTCCATAAAAACTGCATTACCAATACAAACTGGGCAATGCAGAAGGTAAGTATAAACGGACCGATAAAACTTTTAACAACTAACCAGTCGAGTTTTTTCACACGCATGTAAACGCGAAAGTAAGAAAGTAAGTATGTGAAAGAAGCGGGAAGTAAGAAGTTGGAAATGCTGCCTGCAAAATGCGGAGCAAAACAAAAACAGCCGTTGCAAATTGATTGCAACGGCTGTTTGTAGTTATTTTGTATTTCTTATTTCAGACTTAGAAACTGGCTTTACGCCCCTATAGCATGTTTCAGGTCTTCTACCTGTTTATCCCATAAAAAAGTCTGCTCTTTTATTTCCTTAGCCTCTGCAAAATCGGTAATCTCTAATATGGTATCATTTGCAATTTCAGACTTGTACACCCTGAAAGAGAAATATTCATCTTTATTGCCATGCTCCCAATGGTATTTTACCGACTCCTCATCTACCAGGTCTACCTGCCGTGCACGCTGAAAATCAGTTCCCCAGCCAAATATGTAAATGTCGTCCTGCGCATCGCATACATCAGAAAACCACTGAGCCAGGCTATCTGGTTGGCTTACAAACTCAAATAAAATTGCCGGCGATGAGCGGATGATGTACTCTAATGTAAACTTCTTTCTGGCCATTGAGGGGTAATTAGGTCTATTACTGAATGGTGCAAGAATAGAAAATATATTCTATCCGCAAAATAAATTTGAATTTGGTAAAAATGTGGAAAACGGGCTTGGCTAGGCACGGCATTTTTCCGACTATCGCATTGCTGAGCCTGTATCGTAAAATCAAATTTTATTGGGGCCTCCCCGTTAAAATAAATATATGACAAAACACTTTATTGATAAAGTGCTTATTACCCTCGAAGTTGGCAATAAGACGGCCCTGTTAGTGTTGGTGGCTAAAGATGGGAGTGTACATCGCAAAGGCAATGGCAATCCGGATGCCCCTTTGCCTTTGGCGCAGGGAATTTCGCACGATGGCCATTTCGAAGCCCTGATGATGACCA
>DATGXP010000135.1:0-2208 GCA_035298845.1 Chitinophagales bacterium | reverse complement strand
ATGTATTTGATATAACCGGCAACGGTGGCTTTGTAATAGTATCGGGCGATGACCTGGTAGAACCTGTATTGGGTTATAACACCACCGGCCATTACCCGGCAGATAAGATAAACCCCTCAGCCGCCAAGTGGATGGAGAATTACAAAAAGCAAATAGTATATGTAAAACAAAATGTACATGAAACTACCGATGAGATAACGCGGAAATGGGATTACTACTACCGCAATGTGCCGGTGGCCGATAACACCTCACGTGCAGCCCAGGCAGTTAACCCGTTATGCCAAACACAATGGAACCAGGCGCCTAACGAAAACGGCCTTTGCCCTTATGATAACAACTACGGACAACGCACAGTAACCGGTTGCGTGGCTACAGCCATGGCTCAGATTATGAAATTCTGGAATTACCCTACCCAGGGCACCGGGTTCCGTTCTTATAACGACCAAAACTACGGTAGCCAATCGGCCAACTTTGGCAGCACTACCTACAACTGGACAGGTATGCCCAATGTACTTAATACAGCCGACCCTGATGTAGCTACGCTAATGTATCATTGCGGTGTATCGGTAGAAATGAGCTACGGTGTAGCCGCTACCGGTGGCAGCAGCGCCTATGTGGTGGCCAGCATGAGTCCCGGCCAGGCATGTGCCGAGTATTCCTACAAAACCTACTTTGGCTACGACCCAGCTACACTGCAGGGTGTGGTGCGCAATAATTACACCGATGCCAACTGGGTTAATTTAATGAAAACCGAACTGGATGCAGGGCGTCCTATACAATATGCCGGCTTTGGTGGTGGCGGTGGCCACACATGGGTGTGCGATGGCTACGACAACAACAACATGTTTCACCAGAACTGGGGATGGGGTGGCAATAGCGATGGCTACTTTAGCCTTAACAACCTTGACCCTACATCGCTGGGCGCAGGTGGTGGCACCGGTGGCTTTAACAGCGGCCAGCAGGCAGTAATAGGCATTAAACCGCTTAACGGCGGAGGTGGCGGCGGAGGCGGTGGTGGTGGCACCATCAACCAGGATGGCATTGCACTGTATGCAGCCACTACGGTAAGCGCCAACCCTTTCCAGTCTGGTAATGCTTTCTCGGTTTATGCCGATATAGCCAACAACGGCTCAACCAATTTTACAGGCGATTTTGCAGCCGCTATTTTTGATAACAATGGCGTGTTTATTCAGTTTGTACAGGAGTTTCCAAACGAAACTGCCCAGGCCGGTTTTCACTATAATGTAACTTTTGCCACCAACCAGCTTCAACTCGTTCCGGGCACATACTACATAGGCTTATATTACAAAAACGGAACTAATAACTATTCGCTTATTAACCCGGGTTCGTTCTTTAACCCTGTAACTATAACTGTTACCGGTCCTTACAGCGATATTCAAATGTCGGGCAACACTACAACAACCCCCGCCACCATTATAAAAAATGCGGCAGTAACAGTAAATACTGCTATGACCAATGCAGGTGCAAGCACTTTTAACGGCTGGTTATCTGCGGATATATTCACTCTGGAAGGTAACTATGTAACTACTGTGGAAGAGTTTCAGGCAACCTTAAACGCGCAGACACCTTATAACGTTACGTTTGAATCTGCAGGCCTTAACGTTGACCCGGGCACCTACCTTCTGGCATTTTTCTCAACTACCAATCAACAAAACTACACACTTGTATACACACAAAGTTTCCCTAACCCGGTAGAGATAACCATTGTAGAACCGGGCCTTTCACCCGATGCTTACGAAAACAACAACACCGAAGCGTCGCCATATGTATTTAACCCTTCATTTAACGGTAACAGTGCAAGTGTACTTACCACAGGCACAAACATGCACGTGGGTAACGACTACGACTACTTTAGTGTTAACCTGCCGGGCGGAATTGATTATGCTATAACTGCCAGGGTACACGATAGCTACAGCGCCGGCAACGGACAAACCTATACCAACGACGCCCAGTTTAGCTACAAAGTAAATGGTGGTAGCTGGAGCAGCACTTACGATGATGTAATGGGTGGTGCTATTGTAGTTAATGGCGGTGGCACAGTAACCTTCTTTGTAGCCGATTACTTTCAGGGTACTACAGGTACCTACCTGCTCGACCTGCAAATACAGAGAGGAGCTGGTGTAGGTATAAAGGATATTACTAACAGTAACATAAGCGTGTTTCCTAACCCAACCAGCGGCGCGCTGT
>DATGXP010000134.1:0-9339 GCA_035298845.1 Chitinophagales bacterium | reverse complement strand
GCTGGGCATACCCGATGATAAGATTATGCAGGTAATGGTTGTTGCCAACGACCCTGTTAAAGGTCTTATAGCACCACTTACCGATGTACTGGGCAGTGTACTGTCGGGTGTAGAGTATAGCTATACAGTTAAGAACGGCGTATTTGCTGTGCAAACTACTTTGCTTAACTCACTGGGTATAGCCGGCAAACCTTACAAGGCATTTATCATCTACGAAGAGTAATTTTTCTATCAGTTGTTCCCCTTTTTCAAAAATAGAACTACTCTCTTTTTTTAAAAACCCGCGCGCAAATACATTGCGCGCGGGTTTTGTATTTTGTGGCCCAGTATGAGCAAAAGCAAAACCATTTATTTCTGCCAGAACTGTGGCAACCAATCACCTAAATGGATTGGCAAATGCCCGGCCTGTAATGAGTGGAACACCTACGCCGAAGAAAAAGTAGATAAGGCCGAAGAAAAACTACAGGAAAAGCGTGGCTATGCAGTAAAGAAAAACGAAGCAGCCAAACCGGTGTCTATACAGGATGTGCAGGAGCTTGAAACCAAACGATTGGATGCTAAAGATACAGAGCTTAACCGGGTATTGGGTGGGGGCATTGTGGCAGGCAGCCTGGTGCTTATAGGCGGCGAGCCCGGTATAGGCAAGAGTACCCTTATGCTGCAGCTGGCGCTAAACCTACAGGGCACCAAGGTGCTGTATGTAACCGGCGAAGAAAGCGACCGACAGATAAAAATGCGCGCCGACCGCATAGGTGTAAAAAACGACACCTGTTTTATACTTACCGAAACTAACACACAGCAGATATTTAAGCAGGCTGAAGCATTGGCTCCCGATATTATTGTAATAGACTCTATACAAACCCTACACACTATTTATGTAGAATCTACACCGGGCAGTGTATCACAGGTGCGCGAGTGCACAGCCGAGTTGATGCGCTTTGCCAAGGAGAGTTCAATTCCTATATTCTTAATAGGCCACATAACAAAGGATGGTATGATAGCCGGCCCCAAAGTGCTGGAGCATATTGTAGATACCGTATTGCAGTTTGAGGGCGACCGCAATTATACTTACCGCATACTGCGTACCACCAAAAATCGTTTTGGCTCTACCTCCGAAATTGGCATTTACGAAATGGTGGGCGAAGGCCTGCGACCGGTGCTTAACCCCTCAGAAATTTTATTGACCCAGCGCGAGGAGAACCTGAGCGGCATTGCCATAGCCAGTATGATGGAGGGCATGAGGCCCTTTTTAATAGAAACACAAGCCCTGGTTACGCCGGCATTCTACGGCACACCGCAGCGTAGCGCTACGGGGTTTGATGCCAAACGGATGAATATGCTATTGGCCGTGCTGGAGAAGCGCGCCGGTTTCCGTTTTGGCACTAAGGATGTGTTTTTAAACATAGCCGGTGGCCTGCGTGTAGAAGACCCTGCTATAGATTTAGCGGTAGTAGCAGCGCTCACATCCTCTTACAACGATATTCCTATCACTTCTAAAATTGCCTTTGCTGCCGAAATAGGCCTTAGCGGCGAGGTGCGCGCCGTTAGCCGTGTAGACCAGCGTATATCGGAAGCCGACAAACTGGGCTTCGAGAAAATATTTGTCAGCAAATTCAATCAGAAGATAGACACTAAGAAGTATAACATCGAAATAGTTTACCTCAGCAAGGTGCAAGCGCTGATGGAAGATTTGTTTGGATAATTTTTCACTGCATAAGCAGCCTTTTCATATCATATTCAGTGCCATTAAACACATTGGCATCTACATTTCCCCTTACCCCCAGTAAGTCTGCTTTGTCGGTATGCTGCCAGAAAAGGCAGTCTATGCTGTCTATGGTAGATATTTCGCTACGGTAATAGTGTGCAATCCAGAATTTATAAGCTCTAAAATCATCTGCTAAAAAATCTTCTATAAAGTTTAAGTTAGAGTATATAATGGGTTTAACGTGGTAATGTTCTTCTACAACTTTTAAAAAATCTTTAAGCGATTTTACCAACTCCTCTTTGCTTTTGCCACGCATTTCTTCTACATCTACCACCGGTGGCAAATCGCCCGCTTTTAGTTTCACGCTGCTTATAAAGTTTGCAGCCTGCACTTTGGCATTTCTATCAGGTAAAAAATAGTGGTAAGCACCTCGTATAACATGGTGGTCTTTGGCATCTTCCCAATGCTCATCAAACATGGCATCTTCAATCAGCAGGCCTTCAGTAGCTTTTATAAAGGCAAAATTAAAAAGTACGGTATCGCCATACTGGTCTATGGCCCGCAACTTGTTCCAATCCACTTCATCCTGGTAATGCGATATATCTATTCCATGTATAGCATATCCATCAGGAAAGTCAGATGGCTTAAAGGTGGTTTTAATATAGTGGTGTGTAAAGTACCGGTAAGCCCGGCGGAAATATTTTTTATTATCAAAACACCACATACCCATAGAAATGAGCAGCGCAGTTACCAAAAGGTAGCGCGCCCACAAAGGAAACGTAGCGTTAGATTTTTTCCTGGCCATTGCCTATAAATAAAACCGATTAATTACAATTATTAAACGGTGGCAATCACTTTTAATTCGATGGCAATGCTGCTGGGTAGTGCCGTAACCTGCACTGTAGTGCGACAGGGTTGGTTATCTTTAAAGTACTCGGCGTAAATACGGTTATAGGTTTGAAAATCACGTTTCATATCTACCAGAAACACTGTTACATCAACTATTTTATCCCAGCTGCTGCCGGCATCTTCCAGCGCAATTTTCACATTCTTAAAAACAGAGTGCACCTGGGCCTCGAAGTTAAATTCTAAGTAGTTGCCGTGTTTATCCAGTTTTAAGCCGGGTATAGTATCGGTATTAGCTTCGCGCGGGCCCATGCCGCTTACAAATAACAAATTGCCCACTTTGCGGGTGGCGGGGTAAAGGCCCATTGGGGTTGGTAGTTTATCCATAATACAAAGTTAATCAGGGAAAAAGGAATTCGGGAAATCAGTTCAACAGGTGTCTTAGTTTTTTATAAAAACATTCTTAGCCTCAGTAAAAAACCGCATGGCCTCCCATCCTCCTTCGCGGCCTACACCGCTGGCTTTTACACCGCCAAAAGGTGTGCGCAGGTCGCGTACCAGCCAGCAGTTTATCCAAACTATGCCCGCCTCAATTTTGTCGGCTACACGGTGTGCACGTTTCAGGTCGTTGGTCCAAACACTGCTTGCCAAACCGTACTTCACGCTGTTAGCCATCATTAATAACTCTTCTTCTGTTTCGAAGGGTGTAAGTGTAACCACCGGTCCAAATATTTCTTCCTGGTTCGTGCGGCAGTTGTAGCTTAAGCCTTCTATTACCGTAGGCTCTATAAAATATCCGTTGGCACATCGGCCATTAACCAACACCTGCTTACCTCCGCACAAAATGGTGCCGCCTTCTTCGCCCGCTAATTTTATATACGAAAGTATTTTTTGTTTGTGTTGCTCAGATACTATAGCGCCCAGGTTACTATCATCTTCATTCGGGTCGCCAACTTTTAGTGCTTTTACCCGGGCTACAAATGCATCCCGAAATTCAGTGTAGATAGACTTCTCTATAAATATACGCGAGCCGCAAAGGCAAATCTCCCCCTGGTTACTAAAGGAGGAAGTAACTACCTGCTTAACGGTTTCTTCAAAATCGCAGTCGGCAAATACCAGTGTAGGGTTTTTACCGCCCAGTTCTAGCGATAACTTTTTAAACATGGGTGCAGCCGTAGCCGCAATACGCTTACCTGTTTCGGTGCCACCGGTAAAAGAGATAGCTTTTATTTCTTCATGCTCCACAATTGCCTGCCCTACTTTACCACCCAAACCATGCACTATGTTTAAAACCCCTTTAGGTAAACCAGCCTCTATACAAATTTCAGAAAGCAGGTAAGCGGTGTAGGGTGTTATCTCACTCGGCTTGGCCACCACGCAGTTGCCGGTTGCCAGCGCTGGCGCAATTTTCCAGGTAAATAAATACAAGGGCAAGTTCCAAGGCGAAATACAACCCACCACACCTATGGGCTGGCGCAGGGTGTAGTTAATGCCTGCACCGGGCATCTGGTGGCTTTCGCTGGCAAAGTGTTGCAATGCCGATGCATAAAAACGAAAATTAGAAATTGCCCGGGGTATATCTACAGCACGGGCAAGCTTACGCGGCTTACCATTATCCCTGCTCTCTGCTTCTACAAACTTGTCAAAATGATTTTGGATGCCATCGGCAATTTTCATCATCGTCATCATGCGTTCTTCCAGTGGCGTTTTGCTCCAGCTTTCAAAGGCCTGTTGTGCAGCTTCGTAAGCTAGTTGCACATCGCGGTCATCGCTATCGGGTATATGGCTCCATACTTCTCCGGTAGCAGGCTCATAATTATCCAGATATTTTTGCGATACCGGTTCGGTAAAAGACCCGTTGATATAATTGCTTATTCTTTCCACAGTTTAGTTTTATGACTGCTGTAAAGATGAAATGATTTGCGTAAATTTTTATTTTGTGGGGCAAGCATTATGAAAACCTCCGATTCGCTTTTCCGCCTTATTAAATCCCTCAGCAAAAACGAGAAGGGCTATTTTAAAAAAATGGCCGAAGCCCTGTCGGGTGGCACGGGCAGCAATTACCTCTTACTTTTTGATGCCATAGATGGGCAGGGTGATTATGATGAGCCTGCTATAATTAAGCAGTTTAGTAAAGAGAAGTTTACAAAGAATCTCTCGGTTACCAAACGCAACCTTACTGATTTAATATTAAAAGCACTGCGCCTGTACCAAAGCAGCCGTAATGCAAAGAGCGAGATAACTGCACTGCTGGAAAATGCGGATATATATTTTGCCCGCCAGCTCCACAAAGATGCTTTTGATTGCATTGATAGGGCACGGCATCTGGCAAAAGAGATTGATTTGCCGCTGCAGGTTTTAGAAGCCGATAATAAAGCACGGGGTTTTAATATGGAGATGTCGGGCCGGGATTGGGGTACGAATGTAGAGCAGTACCTGCTTTCGCTAAAAGATGTTTCGGCACAATACCGACAAAGTGTAGAGATTACAGAGCTGCATTACCGCCTTTTTCATTTCTGGAAACATGAACGGTTGATACGCACCGAAGAGCAGGAAAAATTTATAGATGCTTTTATGCAAAGCCCGCTACTCCAATTAGACCCTGTAACCTGTAGTTTCTTTCCTCGGCAAACACTGCTTACCATACGCATGATATATTGTTTTTTGAAAAACGATACACAACAGGCATTTGAATGGTGCCAGCAGGTATTAAACCTATGGGAGGCGCACCCTGCTATACAAAAGGACCAGCCCATCCGTTACATAGCTGCGTATACTAACTATTTCAGCAATTGCCTGCGCATAAAGCGCTACGACCTTATTGCCCAATACCTGCAAAAAGCTGATACAGGTTTTATGGCGGGTAATGAAACCGCAAAGGCGGCGTGGTTTGTGCTGGTATCTAACTTTACACTAATAGTGCTTGAAGAGCAAGGCGATGCTGATAAATTACTGGAGGCCCTGCCACCCATATTAACCGGCTTAAAAGAACACGAGCAGAGATTGAAACAAATAGATGTGGTGATGCTGCGCTATAACGCGCTGATGGTTTATTTTATTGCAGAAAAATTCGGCGAAGCGCTGGATATAGTAAACAGGTTAATGGACATTAAGGACCTTGACCTGCGCACCGATATACAGGCTGCCGTACGCATTATTAACCTGATAGTACATTACGAATTAGGCAACCAGGTATTGCTGGATAATGCTATTAAAAATACGCGGCGTTACCTGCAAAGCCGGGAGAAGTATTTTGAACTGGAGAAAATATTTTTCAGGCATTTTTCAAAGCTTACGCTATCGGCCGATAAAATACAGCGCGATGAAGTATACCGCGCCATGAATGAAGAATTAATGCAGATGGTAAACGAAAACCCTCTGGAGAAAAACTTTCTTCAAACCTTTAATTTTACATGTTGGCTACAGGCCCGGCTGCAAAATATATCGCTGCAGCAGTATTTTAAACAGTCGGGTGGCGAGGTCAATTAGTGTTGATTATTAATTGATTACAACGTCTATTGAACAAATTGTTTTCGCTTCGGATTTATAGAATGCCCCAAATTTTGGGTGGATTTTGGGGTGTGTTTGCGGCAGCTTTGCTACCGAAACAAACACATTATTATGAAAAAAACCCTCAAAAAAACCATGCTGGCTCTTGCCGCGCTGGTAGCCATTACCGCTTTCAGCGGTTGTAAAAAAGATGGTGGCAAAGCAAATTGCGAACTTGCTGAGCAGGAAATTCCGGCAGCCTATTCCATGTGCCCGGTGGCCTACTTCGAAATTCCACCAACAAACGCTGCCAGTGGCAAAACGTTTAATTACACCAAATTTATGGCTCTGCTGGAAGATTCGCTATCGGGTATTGGTGGCTATCAAATTTGCCTTACCGAAGGTGGTTTTCCTAAGCTGGCAGCAAGTAAAGGCTTTGCACGCGGCCCTAAAGATTGTCCACCAATGGATTTAACTACCTGCCATAAAATGAATGTGGCTTCGGTTACTAAAATGTTTACAGCAGCTGTTACATTAAAACTGCTTTATGCACAAGGATTAGATGAGGATGACAGTATAGGCGCTTTTATTCCCGCTAGCTGGAACGCACCGGTAGGGGTTAAAAATCTGACCTTTAAGCAAATGTTTTCGCACCGGTCGGGCATGCACATGAATAGTACTAACTCGGATTTTGATAACACATTAAGCTATGCCGGCCTTAAAACTTTTGTACAGGCAGGTGTAAATCCCGACAGTATTGGTTTGCAACGTTACCGCAATGCCAACGTGGCGCTGATGCGCATACTTATTCCGCAGATATGGAAAGGAGCGCCCGGTTGCCCCGCCGACCTGTTAGCTGCCGGAGAAATTGATGATAACGAAAGCCAGAAATACTATGAACAGGCTGTTAAGACTTTGCTATTTGGCCCTGTAGGGGTGGACGCGGAATTGGATGGCACCAACCTGGATGATTACAAGGCATTATACTATGCGTTGGACAGCAATGTAACCGGCCATGCCGAAGGCAACTGGAAAAACAAAACCGGTGGTGACGGTTGGTTTATGAATGCCAACGACATGTGTAATGTTATCAATGGTATTTTTTATGGCCCCGTAGTAAGCAACAATATTGCTACGGCTATGACCAGCAACTTTATGGGTATATGGAACACCTTCAACACACCGGACGGTACTTTCTTTGGTCACGGTGGTGATATTAGCACCGGTAGCTACGAAATGCACAGCATGCTGGTGTTTAATCCTGCCAACGGCATTGCCATTGCTATCAATATTAACTCTAAACCCAAAACAGCCGGAGGCCTTACCTCTACCGTGCAGCAAGCCTATATAGGCGCGTGGGAGTAACGAAAAGCTGCAATAAACCCATGCATTTTTTTACCATTTCAAAACAAAACGTCATGAAAAAAAATATAACTACGATACTTATAATATTTGTTTTTGCAGCTATTGCACAAGCCCAGGATGGCTCTCGTGCCCTTACCGAAAGATTGACGGGTTATTATGCCGAAAGATACGACCAGGGTGCCTGGAGAGTTAGTGATACGGCTAAGTATAGCTATACCGGTGGCCGTGGTGGTGGAGTTTCTGGTGCAGACTATTCCTGCGATATGACTACCCGGTTGATGTATAACAACAACAGTACCGCGCTTGAGAATTACGACCGCCGTACAAATACCTTTGATAACAACGACCGGCTTACCAGCTACACTGACGAAAAGTGGAATGTAAATGCCTGGGTAAATACATCCAAGATTACAATGACCTACACAGCGTCTGGCTTAACTGAAACATTCATGCAGCAGAAATGGCAGAATTTATGGGTAAACGAATTTCTTATCACTTACACCTACGACAATAATGGAAACATGCTTTCGAGCACATCGCAAAAATGGATAAACAACGCGTGGGAGAACCTTGACCGCGATGTTTATACTTTTGATGCAAACAACAACGAAACATCTTACCAGCGCGACAATTGGGAAAACAACGCGTGGAAGCCCGACACTAAAACCAGCAGAGTATACAACAGCAATAACTTACTGACTGAGATGCTTAGGCAGGAAAATCTAGGTGCAGGTTTAGAGAACGTAACCCGCAGTACGTATTTATATAATGCCAATCAAATGGTTTATGAGTCATTATCAGAAAACTGGGTGCTTAGCAGTTTCTGGATGAACGAGAACAAGGGCCTTCATAGCTATGATGTTAACGGAAACCGGACCGGCTATACCGGCCAGGTATGGGATAGCGATTCTCTGAAGTGGATAAACAACGTTAAGTATATAACAGGGTATGATGCAAACAGCAACAAAACCAGTGATGTTAAACAGGACTGGCTGGGCAATGTTTGGGTAAACAATTATCAGTACACAAATACTTACAATGCAGGTAACAAACAGCTAACTGCCCTTTTTGAAAGATGGATAAACAATGCCTGGGAGAATGATAACCGCCGCGTATTTGAGTATGATAATAATGGCTATAAGAGTTTTGAAGAGTACAATGAATGGGCAAACAATGCCTGGGAAGGTGCTAATAAGTGGATATATACAAATACTATTTACGGCAACGTAGCCACCAGCCAGTATGCTACCTGGCAAAATGGCGCTTACGTTGATTACTCGCGCAGGGTTAATTACTTCGAGCCATTTGATAATGGCCTGACAGCAATTAAGGAAACAAACTTTGCCCAAAGCCGCTTGTATCCAAACCCATCGGGTGGGGTGGTAAATGTTGAGTTTTTTGCCAGCGATGAAAGTGATGTTACCATCAGCGTTTATAATGTAGCTGGTGTACTTATATTATCCAATACACAAGCTGCCAACCATGGCGACAACCGCTTTACATTTAATACACAACAAATGCCTAAGGGATTTTATACAGTACAGATAAAATCGGCAACTGCCGAAAGCAATTTGAAGCTGGCGATTAACTAGCCCGTAACTATTTAATGTTTTGTTTCATTAGCCGGTGCTCAGGCACCGGCTTTTTTATACTATCGAAATGCCATTGGCATCGGTGGTAAGCACTTCGCTCATAAAATCGAGAAACGGGCGCATTTTTTTAAATGTGCCATTAATTACAGATACAAAATTGCTGCTTAACACTTCTTCGTCGCTAAAATGATGTATTAGCAAGAACTGCTTATAGCGTAGTAAATTGATAGCAGGATGTTCTTTTGCATAGCCCCGGGGAGCGGTTCTCAACTGCTCCCCATTTAACCTGCCAAAGGTTTTAGTAAGCACTTTGCTGGATAACAATTTATTCCACGCTTCATG
>DATGXP010000133.1:0-5212 GCA_035298845.1 Chitinophagales bacterium | reverse complement strand
GTTGAACGGACAGGAAGAAGCGCCGGCTTGAGAGACACGAAAACAGCCACGACGAACATGGGCCTATTTCTAGACGAACAGGGCCTAGTTCTAAGAGATCTGCGGAGGTTTCGGAGGAGTGGCTTCGGCGCGATTAGCGAGTTTGCGCCATCCCTCGGCTAGTTTCAGCCAGATTGTTCTGTATAATATCGCCGCCTATTTTTTTGCCTACTTTTTCTCCCTCACCAAAGGTATCCAACCAGTCATCTTTTATCTGGAAGCTAAGGCCCAGGTTTAAGCCAAACTCATATAGTTTTTCCTGGTCTTCTTTACTGGCACCGGCTACCAAAGCGCCTATCTGCAAACTGGCAGCAAGCAATACCGATGTTTTAAATTCAATCATTTTCAGGTACTCATCCACCGTTACATCCAGTCGCTTTTCAAAATCAAGATCCAATTGCTGGCCCTCAAAAATTTCGATAGATGTTTTGGTAAACAGGCGCATAGCACCAGCGGTGTTTGGCTCCTGTATATTCAGCAGGTATTTGTAACCGTAGCTTAGCATTACATCGCCGGCAAGTATCGCTTCGTTAAGCCCGTATTTAATGTGTACAGTAGGCACACCGCGGCGTATGTCCGCATTGTCCATTACATCGTCGTGCACCAATGTAAAATTGTGGAACACCTCCATAGCAAAGGCCGCATTCAGGGCCTCTTGCAGGTTGCCGCCAAACATATCGCAGGCCATTAGCAACAGCATAGGGCGTATGCGCTTGCCCGGTATATTCATTATATGCCTTACCGGTTCATACAAACCATTAGGGTCATAATTAAAACTGTTCTTCTGGTAAAAATTCTCGTATAGTTCGGCTAATTGCTTGGGCGTCTGCATGAAAAGTTATCTTATTAAAAAGTCCGTCATTGCGAGGAGCCGTTTTCGGCGAAGAGGCAATCCCTTGCTTTCAGGGAGATATTGCTTCGGTCGCAGAGCCTGCCTTGCAATGACGGTAGTGTGGTTTAAATTACTTAGCTGCGGCAAGGCGCTTGTTCACCTCGTCCCAGTTAATTACGTTGAAAAAAGCAGTGATGTAATCAGGTCTGCGGTTTTGATAGTGAAGGTAGTAAGCATGCTCCCATACATCTATCCCTAATATAGGTGTGCCTTTTACTTCAGCTATATCCATAAGCGGGTTATCCTGGTTAGGGGTAGAAGTGATTGAAAGCTTACCTCCGTTGGCCACCAGCCATGCCCAGCCTGAGCCGAAGCGCGTAGTACCAGCCTTAGCAAATTCTGTTTTAAAATTATCGAACGAACCGAAAGCAGTGCCAATGGCTCCTGCTACTGCGCCGGTAGGGTTGCCGCCTGCGTTAGGGCCCATTATTTGCCAAAAGAAAGAGTGGTTCCAGTGTCCGCCGCCATTGTTGCGCACAGCAGCCGATAACTTACTGATATTAGCCATTAATTCTTCAAGCGATTTGTTTTCCCACTCGGTGCCGGCTACGGCAGCGTTCAGGTTGGTAACGTAAGCATTGTGGTGCTTGCCGTGGTGAATTTCCATTGTTTTAGCATCGATATGCGGTTCAAGCGCATCAAATGCATACGGAAGTGCTGGTAAGGTAAAAGCCATAATATTTAAGTTTTAATAGTGATGATAATGAATTGCAAATGCGAATGTAAAAGGATTTTAAAATGCCAAAATTATAATCTGCCTAAAAGACGAACAGCCATCTAACAAATTTTGCACAGTTTTGTTTGACTAGCCCTTTCCTAACCTTTTCTCCCGAAAAAATGCAGTTACCAGCCCGCCACACTCGGCTGCCAGTATACCGCTAACCACTTCGGTTTTAGGGTGCAGCACACGCCCGGGGGTAATAGAATAGCCCGCCTTGGCATCGCTGGCACCATATACCAGTGTGCCTATACGCGCCCATTTAAGTGCAGCGGCGCACATCAGGCAGGGTTCCAGGGTTACATACAGCGTACAATCTTCTAAAAATTTGGAGCCTAAATAGTTACTTGCGGCTGTTATCGCCAGCATTTCTGCGTGGGCCGTTACATCTTTTAGCTTTTCAGTCTGGTTGTAGCCCTTGCCTATTATCTTGTTGTTGCACACCACGAGGGCACCCACCGGCACTTCGTCTTCTTCGTAAGCATATTGCGCTTCTTTCAGAGCCAGCCGCATAAAGTAATCGTGCGATAATAATGTTTGCATATTTCCCTTTTAAACCTTTAACCGTTTAGCCCCTTTGCCCACTATAAACAGATACCCCACCAGCGACGGTATTACCAAATTAATTAACCACACCATCATTACCGCCGTAAGCACACCAATATTGTTGGTAGTAAAATTATGAAACACATACAAAGCACTGCCACCGCGGTAGCTTACATCTACAAACGGCATCATGGGCGAAAATGTTTGCGCTACCAAAAACACACCACTGTGCACCAACAACGCAAAAAAATCAGTGCTTACACCAAAGAACATTAACAGCAACACATACTGCGTAAGGTAAACGCCAAAACGTATAAACGAAAGCAAGAGCACAATAAACTGCAACGCTACACCGGGCAACTCATCGTGGCCTATTACAAGGCTATGTTTTTGCAGAAACGCGTTTGAAGAAATAAACCGGTTCAGCAAATCGAAGCGAAAGTATACCAGCAAAAAGGCAATGGCCACACCCATTGTTAAACCATAAAAAAATGAGTTGCCGCTCCACATAAAAACAAGAAACACACCCACACACAGCGTAGCTACCGATTGTGCAATACCGCCTATGCTGCTCAGGTAAAATATCTTGGCCTTGTTTTCTTCTTTTACAAACAGCACGCGCCCGACAAACTCACCGGTGCGGCCAGGTGTTACAAAGCCCAGTGTGGTACCCGCTATTACCGACTTAAACAAATGCATAAACGGCTCGGCGCTTTTTATCAGTAGTTTCCACTTAAAGGTTTCCAGCAGCCAGTTAATGGGCATCAGCAATACCGCGAGTATGAGTAGCCAGGCGTTGGCGGTGTTAATGTTCTGTTTGAAGAAAGCTACCTGTGCATCGAAATCATTTTTAATAAAAAGCTGCTGCACAATAAACCAGCCCATTAGTACCAGCAAAGCCAGCATCAGGGTGTTCTTTACATATTTGTTGCGCAGCCAATTCACGCGGGCAAGTTAATAGCGAATAGCAAATAGTAAACACTGAATGATATATTTGAATGGTGAGCGGTAAAAAGCAAATCATTTTGGGTATAGACCCTGGTACTATTGTGCTGGGCTACGGCATTATTGAAATAGATAAGCAGAGCATGAAGCTGATAAGCATGGGCGTGATACAGCTAAGCAAATATGAAGACCCGCTGCAAAAGCTGCGAATAATATTTGAGAAAATAAGCGGGTTGATAGATAATTACCAGCCCACTGCCTGCGCTATAGAGGCCCCCTTTTTTGGCAAAAATGTGCAGAGTATGCTTAAACTGGGCCGTGCACAGGGTGTAGCCATTGCAGCTGCGCTTACCAAAGAGGTGCCGGTGGTAGAGTATTCGCCTAAAAAGATAAAACAATCTATAACCGGCAATGGTAACGCCAGTAAAGAGCAGGTAGCTGCTATGCTGCAAAGGCTCTGCAAATTCGAATTGCAGCCTAAGTTTTTAGATGCTACCGATGGCCTTGCTGCTGCTGTTTGCCACCACTTTCAGGGTGGTGCCCCTGCTGCTGTGGCTGGTGACAAAGTTTCGGGCTGGGGCGATTTTCTGGCCAAAAACCCTAAGCGGCTGAAAAACGGTTAAGTACTGTTAGTGCATGCTATAATACATCATAGCGTAGGCCGCTGCTACCAGGCATAATATATAAAACAGGCCAAAGGCGTAATACATCAGGGTGCGTACTTCCGGGTTGTCCATAGCTGTATGTTTTTGTAACTCAAAGTTACGGCAGAAAATATCATATAGATTTTCCGATAACATGTAGCCTATTAGGTAAATAAGTTCTATTTCGATTTTAAATAATTGAAAATGAGGCAATAAGGTATATTCGGTGTCCAAACCTAAAATTCAATCAATGTTTTTAGTCATATTTTGTAATCAAATTTATAAACACAACTAACTAAATGATATTTAGTTAGTTGTGTTTATAGGTAATCAAAAATTATTATTTGAAATCTGTAAGCCTGTAACTGCAAACAACCAGGTAATCAAGTTACTTTTACAGTAATACAATTACTTATGGAGCAACAGGACGAGCTTTTTCAAATGATAAAATCGCTGAGCAAAAGCGAGAAGAAATTTTTTACCCAATACGTAAATATTTACGAAAAGGGCTCCAGCCCCATCTACCTGCAGCTATTCGATTTTTTGAATACGGAACCTGTATACAACGAAGAGCGCATCTTCAAAAAATTTCGCGGGGTAAGCCAGTTTGAAAAAAACTTTGCCGTAACCCGCCACTACCTGAAGCAGATGATTATAAAAACGCTTAGGCACAGCGAGCTTACCGTGCGCGAGGACCGCGACCTGATGGTGTATATACTGGATATCAAGCGGCTGATGGCCAAGGGTCTCTTCCCCATGGCTAAGAAGATGATAGAGAAGTTAAAGGTAGAAGCCTACGAGGAAGAAAAACTGAGTGATATACTACAACTGATAGCCATGCAGCGGGGCCTTATATCTATGGGCTACTACCGCCACGAGCCCGAAGTAAATCTGGATACGCTGGATGTAGAAGAGGAGGAGTTGATGGAAACCATCCGCCAGTTGCGCAACATAATGAACTGTAGTATCAAGCTATTTAGCCGTATTAACTACGAAGCCAATGTATCGCCCGAGGATAATGCCGAAGAAATAAAAGCACTGGGTAAAAAGATAAGCGCCTACAAATACGAAGAGCTTAAGAGCGCCAAGGCCCGCCATACTTACCTGCAGTTTTGGGCTATGTACCACTGTGCCTTGGGCGATTACAAAAAGTACCTGGAATGGGCTAATAAAAAACTCGATTTTGTACAGCACGAACCCCACCCTAAAACAGTAACCAACTGGCTGGTGCTTGGCTATAACCATTGTCTGGCGGCTTCGCTGCTTACCAATGAATTTTCCAACTTCGAAGATCGATTAAAACTGCTGGAGGGTATGGACCTGCAAAGCCAGTTTCACGATGCAGATAGGTTTCAAACGGTGGCTATATATGGGTTGCTATACTACATGCGGCAAAACAATGTAAAGAAGCTGGCGCAATATATAGAG
>DATGXP010000132.1:0-2984 GCA_035298845.1 Chitinophagales bacterium | reverse complement strand
CAGTCAACTACAGGCTGACTTTCGTCAATCGTTTGTAGCAGCTGGCCCTGCAGGTTCAGCACACCGATATGTATGTTATCTCCACCCGGATTGAGTATAGTAAAGCCTTCGGAGGTTGCAATAAACTGCACCGGAAAATCTTTTTGTTCATCTATACCTACCGTGCAGTTTATAAATGGGTTTTGCGGGTGTAGCTCCTTTAGAAAAAGGCAACGGTAAATATCGCAACCATATTTGCCACCTGTTAGCAAGGTATCGGCCTGCATTAACAGGCGGGCGCCATCCAATAAAGAAATGTTTTGTGCATATGCATAATGCGCTTGTAGTATCAGGCTATCAGTAGCTGCCCGGCCTATAGTATTATGTATACACCATAAAACGGCACTCCATAGCTGCCCGTTTACATAAATGCTACTACTGCCTGTAGGGTAATTTATGCCTATGTTCATCACCCGCCCTGCCCAAAACACATTATGCCCGTCCCAGTTAAACACCCAATCATTCCGGTAGCTGCTCAAGCTGTTAGAATAAGAGGCTGCCAGATAATCACCAAAACCTTCGTCCAATGCCTTGCGCTCCTGTCCATTGTTGTTACTACCTGGGGCTGCTGTTTCTGATACAAAATGACCGTATTCGTGCACACATACATCTGCATCTTCAGCATCGTCAACAAAGCCATCTCCAAAATACAGCGCCTGGGGTTGGGCGCTGGGCGAAAAGTAGGATTGGTCATTGTCGCCAAAGCCGTGGGCATCTACATCTACGAGCGCATCTGCGCAATCAAAACCCAGGTTATGTATATGCTGCTGCATGGCTGTGATGTGGTAGAAGGCATTTACATCTTCAAAACTATTCTGCGAGCGGTCGAAGAAGAATTCGCCATTAAACGAAGTTGCCGGTGGGATAAACGGTGATCCAATATCGCGCATACGCACATAAGGGCTCTCGAGGTTAAAAACTCCGGCATCAAAATTGGCTTTGAATGTTACCGTGCGCATCTGCGAATTCATAATAAAGCTGGTAGCATCATCATTGTCAACATACGGCGGGCCATATACTGCGTGTGCCGTTGTAAGCGGGTCAGGGTTAAACACTTTGCCGCTAACCAACGAATCCTGATTAAAAAAAGAGCGGGTGTCCCTTTCATAAATTACAGCGCCACCGGCTTCTAATATTTCGTAAGTGTTGTCAATTAGTTTTAGTTTACATAGTACCGGTAAACCTTTTTCAGGGTCAACGGCTATCCGCCAATCGGGGTCTGTAGTGTTTGTCTCTATATTCCAATCGAGGGTATTCTCCGAGTTATCGAACAGAGAATAAATGGTATTGCCCCGGTCCAGGTTTACTTTTATTTCACTTTGGTAAACTTCGATGCCCTGAAACAATTGTGTGTATGAATAATGGATGCCTCCGGGACTTTGCTTTACGTAGTTTAGCTTAAGCCCGGTGCGGTTGTCTTTTAAGTTTGGTAAATTACCTTTTAGATAAGCTGCTATAGTTTCACTTTTTACATCACCAGCTAATTTTACTTTTTCAAAGGATGAGCGGCAGGTAGTTGTTTTATATGGGGCAGGGGAGTAGTCTTCATTTGTTTTTTGAGCAAACAATTGCGCTACTACAAAAACAAGAGATACCAAAAGAGTATTTTTCATCATAATAAATATAGCCAATTAAGCCTTAGCGCTATCCACCACTCCACTAGACAGTATAATCAGTATAATAGATAAGACGGCAAAAGCCAGCCCAAGGAGGTTTATTTTAGAAATTTTCTCTTTAAACAAAACTACACCGGCCAGGCTGGCAAGCAATACTGTACCTAAATTGCTAACCGGAAACACTACCGAGCTGCCCCAGCTAATAGTAGCCAGCGCTTTTAGTAAAAATAAAAACGAAAAGTAGTTGGCAATACCCAGCAATATGCCACCCACCAGGCTGCGGCTATTAAACGTGGCTTTGCCTGCAATAAGCTGGTAGATAAATACACCGGTACCGGCAATAGATGCCGCCACAAACAAAAACAATGAAAATTCCTCCATACCCGCATTGGCCAGGTAAGTTTTGTTGGCATATTGTGTAAGGCTATCACAAGCACCGCTGCCTATAAATACAATAATTGGTAGTATAGCAAACGAGGATTTATGCGTGGGGCTTTTAGGTTCTTCTTTTAGCGATGACAGTATCACGGCCACAAACGCGAACAAAATGCCCAACAGTTTTATCCAGTTAAATTCTTCGCCATAGATGGTAAAGGCAAGCAATACCGGAAACACCAGCCCAAGTTTCATAGCTACCGATGCGGTAGAAACTCCATATTTTACAGTAGTAAGGCTGGTAAGGTTAAAAATGAAGATGAACATACTGCCCAGCCCCAGCGATAGCCATAGCCAGGGGCTTGAGAATACGGCACCGCTTAATACACTGCTTTTGTCCGGCAGAAAAATGAAAGCACAAACCGTGGCCGACAGATAGTTATAAACTATAGCCTGAAACACGGGTATGTTATACCTGTCGAATAGCTTAAAAGCTAATATCAATAGAGCCGTACAGAAAATGGATAACAGCAAAAAAATCATGAGCCTGGGTTGAGATATATGTTTAGGTTGTCCTTCTCTATTTTTATTTCTTCTATTAGTTTGCCCTGAATAGCAGGTGCGTGTTTGCCTTCCTTTAATACATGCGCAGTTGTAAATACGCGGGCCTCGTCCCAAAGGTTGCCGGCTATAAATTGCTGTAAGGTTTTTGCTCCACCTTCTATTATTGCCGACTGTATGTTCCTTCTGTAAAGTTCTTCTGCTATCTGTTGTGGCACATGGGTGTTAAAATCAACCTTGATATATTCAAGGTGTCCATTTATTTTATTTTCTATTTCATTAAAAATGAGAGTGGCAGCTTCTGTATTAAATACTTTCTTATCCAGTGGCAAGGTGAGGGTTTTATCAATAACGATGCGCAGCGGGTTTTTACCCGGCCACAAGCGTGCAGTT
>DATGXP010000131.1:0-3410 GCA_035298845.1 Chitinophagales bacterium | reverse complement strand
TGACAAAGGCAACATGAGCTTGTAAATTTTTATAAGCATTTGCGTGCGGGCCACTCATCTCATTTTTATAAATCTCCTGATGGCATTTACCACACTCTTCTACCTGCCGCAGTCTGCTCATTCTATTAAAGTTAACAAATTGGTGATGCGCCTTGCTGTTTTTAAAACGGTTAGGTTTATCCGGCTGACATTGTGAAAGCACAATCAGCGATGCTACGGCAACAAAAAACAACCCTATGAAATAAGACCGGCTAATCATAACTGGCAAACAGGTTTTCGTAAAGTGTGTAACAATTTTTCGTAAAATTTTATACCCCACTTCTTTTCCATGGGTGTATTCAGCATTTTTTCAAAACCTTCTTCACTGTTAAATATATCATACTCCATCCATTTCATATATGTCTTGCGATAACAGAGATTAAAGAGCACAAACTCGCAACGACGCCTCCACTCCATTTTTGTATTAAATGAGCGCCTTATGATATTAGTAAATGAATAAAAACGGGTTATAAAATTTTCTACCCCATCGTATACTTCCCGGGTATTTATACCCCTGGGAGCATACGAAAAATGATTGCCATCATATTTTGATATATCATCAGTGGTATAGTTCCCTTTCTTTTTCATGTATTCATACACTTTGGTACCGGGATTATAAGTTAAGAAGGTGAGTTTGGCGTAAATAAGCCCCAGGTTAGAAAAATAGTTATATAAATTATCGAAGGTAGATTTGTTCATATTTTCCATACCGACAATGATTCCGGCACCAATCTGAATTCCGTATGACTGCGCCTTACGAATGATACGCTCGTAATTGTTTACATGGTTAGTATTCATTTTGTGCACTGTAGCCAGCGCTGAATCTTCTATACTTTCAAGCCCGCAATAAACAATGCGACACCCGCTATCCTTTAAAGCAGTCAGTAATTCGTCATCTTCCAGAAATTCAATACACATCTCGGCCATCCAGCCCCTTACACCCGAGTTTTTCAATATGCCAGCCACTTTTATAACATGCTGCTTATCTACGCCAAAATTATAATCAACAATATTTACAAAATGGTTGTTATACCTCGCTGCTATTTTTTGAAGGGTATGAATGTCGCGGGTATAATAGTTTTTCTTTTGCATGACATGAACCATACAAAAAGCACATTTCTCAGTACAGCCGCGGGATGTCTCCATTGGTAAGCCCATAAAAGAGTAGTAGGAATCGAGATTACTAACCAACTCAAAATGGGGGGGAGGAATAAGGTGCATGTGACCATCATTTGCCCCGTAATATTTTCTCTTGAGTGCGTTATTACGCAGGTCGGCAATAAACTCACTTGCCACCGGCTCGAATAACCCCGACACAATAGTATCAGCATATTTAAGACACTCTTCGGGTAAAAGAGTAGGTAACTCTCCCCCCCAGAATACTGTTCGCGATGAATTCTCCTGCTTCAGTTTTCCGGTTACACTTTTTGCACTTTCGATGTTTTGTGACGAAACTTTGAGCCCTACAAATTTTACTTCCGCCGGTACGCGTATAGTATCTAAGTGTGCAAAGTTAAGATCAATTATTTCGATATCGAATAAAGGAGCTAGACAACCAGCCACATTAATTAACGAAAGAGCTAAGATGCCTTTAGGGAAAGTAGGAAGATCAATAAGTACTACCTTTTCGCGGGGTTGCATGAATATCAGCCTTTGACAAAAGCCCAATATATGCTATTAATAATAAAAGTGAAAAAAGATCCATCCTTGCTTACTAATTTACACATTATGAATCAATTATAAGGACTAAAATTTAACCGATATAGTCTTTTTACACTATAACATTAAAGCACCCCTATTTTAAGCCAACAGGAAAAGTGTTGTGCAAAGCACCCAATAGCAATAAAAAAGGCCGCTTATTTTAAGCATATATTGAATAAGCCAGCTTAAAATACAACGGGAATCAGCGAGTTCCAAATAATTATATGAACGACACTAACTATATATATACCCTCGCCTGCATTGCCATAATGCAAGTAAGGATAAAATATATGTAAAAGGTATGGGCAGACGCAGGTAATAAATACCTTATAAGGCATTTTACTCTACTACCAGTTTAGTTACAGCCCGGCCACTTTGTGTATCAGCCTGCAGTATGTAAATGCCTTTAGGCTGTCTGGATAAATCAATCTGCACCTGGTTACCCGTTAGCTGTTGATGCACAACCATCCGGCCAAGTGCATCCGTAATATGAATATCAAGTGGTCTGATATCGTTAAAGCTGATAGTAAACAAACCCTTAGATGGGTTGGGTACCACCTTTATATTTACAGTACCGATTTGCTCAACACTGGTACCCACTATACAAAAAGTATGGCTTTCTGCATTGCCAAAATTACGATTGCTAAGAGTGGCGTAATTAGGGGAGCCTCCATTTCCAGTAAGAGCGAAATCGGCAGATCCTCCATCGTTCATACCATCGCCATAGCTATCCTTTATTGTAAATGTATAGCAGCCCGGCGCAATACATACGGGAATGTTCAATATTTCGCCTCCTGCTACATTCCCATACGGCCCCCCACCTGCTATCTCATTATTACTACCATCTGTAATGGCCCATGTAGTTTCGCTACCATAGCTGTCTGTTTTCAAATAAAGATTTAGCGCATCGTTTGGCGGAATGGCCGCGAAACTGGCCGATTGAATATCGTTCGCTGTGTTATTGTCATTAAGGCCATTTGGAGAGTTAGTTTCAGCCGTAAATGTATGATTACCCGCAGTTAAGTTTACTGCGCTTAATGTAACCGTAACCGAACTGCCTGCCGGCAGGTTACCATTCCATGTATATTGATATACGTTACCATCTATTTGATAATTGATAACTACATTTTGCAATACATTGCCACCATAGTTGCGTAAAACTACAGATGGACTAAGGCTTAAATTGCAAATACTACCCTCCGGCGCATTTATTGCCTGTATTCCTGCATCATTCTGAACGGTGCTGCCGCAAGGTGGATTGGTACCATCCAATGATATAGTGCCGGTATTATCAGGGTCCAGCCAGGGCTTAAGCCGGCGATTGTTAGCGCTGCCATTGCTAACCCAGTGGTAAGATAATTTGCCAAACTGGTCGGGTGAGTTTGGCGAGGTGCAAAAAGAATTGCCCCCGGTAAGAGTTCCAATGATAAACCCCTGGTTGTTGAATAATGGGCCGCCAGATGAGCCAGGCTCAGTTACTCCATGTCCGTTGGTAGTTGCTGCCCATTTTACATTCCAGTGTGTATCCTGTACAGTATTACCCCATTCGGTTGAGGTAATAGCCTGGGTATAGGTAGATATTTTCTTAATATCTCCATCGGGGTGGTGTATGCTAAAGCCTGAGGAAGATGCCGTGCCGTTGCTGTTCCATCCCGCATAATATACATCAT
>DATGXP010000130.1:0-2913 GCA_035298845.1 Chitinophagales bacterium | reverse complement strand
CAGTTTCGGGGAAATCAGTTATGCAGCATCCCGAAGCAAAAAAGATGCTTAAGGATGTGAAGAGTGGCTTTATTACGGGACTCATTTTCTCCAAAGTAGCACGGCTTGCGCGAAACACACGCGAGTTACTCGATTTCGCGGATATCTTCAATGCGTGCGGAGCTGACCTTATTTCCTTGCAGGAGGCAATAGACACCAGCACCCCTGCCGGTCGCATGTTCTACACCATGATTGCAGCCATGGCGCAGTGGGAGCGCGAAGAGATTGGAAGCCGTGTAGCAGCCTCCATTCCTATACGGGCAAAACTTGGCAAGCAGATAGCCGGTGCACCCCCGTTTGGGTATATATGGGTAGATAAACAACTCCAGCTAGATCCGAAAGAAGCACCCATTCGTAAACTTATGTATGACCTATTCTTGGAGCATAAGCGTAAAAAGACAGTTGCACGGTTACTGAATGAACGGGGTTACCGAACACGCAATGGCGGGGAGTTTGCAGATACCACGATTACCAGGTTGTTAGAAGACCCCATAGCAAAGGGAATACGCCGAGCAAATTACACTACCAGCAAAGACAAGGGCAAGACGAAACAACTGAAGCCCGAAAGTGAGTGGGTAATACTTTCCTGTCCCGCTATTATCTCAGAAGAAGTCTGGAACAGATGCCAGGAAATATCTCAAGGGGTAACCGCAACGCGTATGCCGCGCTCAAAGACGCCGACACAACTGTTCAGTGGGTTCCTTACTTGCACCTGTGGCGGAAAGATGTATGTGGCTTCGCGGACGGACAAATACAAATGCAGTAAGTGCAAACAGACTCGTATAGATTCAGCCGATATCGAGGAAATCTATTTCGAGAATTTGAAATCTTTCTTGCTTACCAAAAGTGACCTGCAGAAATTCAAAGTTCGGGCAAACGACCTTTTGGAATCCAAGCAAGGAGAACTGGAACACCTGGCCAAAGAGAAGGAGCGAATCAAAGCAGAAATGAAAAACCTGTTTACCCTGCACAGCCAAGGGCAAATTCCTACCAATGGTTTTAAAGAGTTCTATACTCCGTTAAATACCCAATCTGAACAGATAGATGAAACGCTCATAGAACTACAGGCACAAGTGGATCGGATTGGAATTGAATCACTCAATGGTGAGCATATTCTGGACAATGCTGAGAACTTGTATGAACGGTGGCCGACACTGAATCTCACCGTAAAACGTCAAATCGTTGAAGAACTCACTCAATCCATAATCATTGGGGGTGAGGACATTACCATCAAATTCGGGTATTCGCCGGTGCTGTTGCCCCTCATTCCCCCAAATCCGCCAAAAGGGCAACGAACTCTTGGAAATTTGGAGACTATAAGAGTTATACCAGCTTAAAATTGCTGGCAGAGGTATTGGGCATACCTACGCCCAAAGGCGATATAGATGGCAAAGATGTATGCAGGGTATACTGGCAAGAGGGAGACCTAAAGCGCATAGCCGAATATTGTAACCGCGATGTGGTAACGGTAGCCCGGCTGCTGTTACGCATGCAGGGCGACCTGCAGATATTAGAGGATGCCGATGTGGTGACCGTAAACTAATTTGACATGTTTACTACAGTAACCAAATACGCCGGCGATTTTTTCAATCTCTTTTACCCTAATGTTTGTTTGGTATGCTCGCGTGGCTTGCTAACCGGTGAAAACATTGTTTGCTTTCGTTGTGAAAGTGAGTTACCATATACCAATAACTGGAACCACCTCGATAACCCACTAATGAAGCGTTTTTGGGGGCGGTTGGATTTAAAAGGTGCAGCAGTGCTTTATCATTTTCATAAAGGCGAGGGAGTGCAACACCTTATACATCAGCTTAAATATAAGGGCAGAAAGGATGTGGGCGAATATATAGGTAAACGATTTGGCTATAAGTTACTGGAGCCGGACTCTGTTATAAAGAATGTGGACGTGATAGTACCGGTACCGCTGCATTGGAAAAAACTAAAACAGCGTGGGTATAACCAATGTGATTACCTCGCAAAAGGCCTGGCCGAAGTAATGAAGGTGGATTGGAAAGCAGATGCGCTTGTGAGGATGAAGGATAATGTATCGCAAACTAAAATGCATAAGCTGGACCGGTGGACAAATGTGGCCGGAATATTTGAAGTGGCGGATGAACAACTTCTAAAAAATAAACACGTTTTATTGGTAGATGATGTAATAACTACCAGCGCAACCACCGAAGAGTGTTTGCAAACAATTCTTAAAGTACCCGGCACAACAGTAAGTTTTGCAACAATAGGCGTAGCTGAGCGATAGTACACTGTTAATGCCCCTTGTTGATTACCCTGTTTTTTATATCATTGTAGCGAAACATATTTGTGCAGATAGAGTAAAAGGGATGATGTACGTACTATAAACCTGAATGAAACTGTGAAGATTAATACGTTTAAACTGAGCTTTTTATGTTTTTTGCTGGCTACGGGCCTGTCTTCGCAGCGGGTAATGGCAGTAGGCAACCCCGGCGAAACCACTGTAGAAGAAACTGTGGTGCCTACCAGTATGGAGGTATTCAGTGAGCGTGTAGCGGGGCAAATAGATTCCTTTTATAAAAAACGGGTTAAAAACGACCACTTTAATGGTTGTGTAATGGTGGCTAAAGATGGGAAGCCTATTTACTCGGCGGCCTTTGGTTATGGCAACCTTACTTTTAAAGATACACTTACTATTCAATCATCTATTCAGCTGGCATCAGTTTCAAAAACCTTTACCAGTACCGCCATACTGCTTTTAGCCGAGCAGGGCTTTTTATCATTGGATGATTCAGTTCAGAAATTTTTCCCCGATTTTCCTTACAAGGGAATTACGGTGGATTTGTTGTTAAGCCATCGCACCGGCTTGCCCGACTATACTTATTGGGATAAATCTTTCCTGGG
>DATGXP010000129.1:0-1636 GCA_035298845.1 Chitinophagales bacterium | reverse complement strand
CCACCCATTGGCTAAGCCCTAATGAGGGCGCTACGAATGGCACCGGTTTTACCGCATTGCCTGCAGGCTACCGGTCTTACCTGGGCACATTCTCTGCACTTACTTACCAGGGCCAGTGGTGGAGCACCACCCTGGGCAGCGATACAGCCTACTACGCTAGATACTACTATGTCGATTTTTCATTCGCCGGCATTTACGATAACGAAGACTGGCGCACCGCCGGCCACTCCGTGCGCTGCATTAAAGATTAATTACCAAAACAAAGAGAACCTTGACATCCGAAGTTTTTTCAACTTCGGATGTCAAGGTTCTCAGTATCGTAAATTCTATCCAGCAGATTTTCGCCATCGTGCGAAATGAACATTTTGGTTTTGCTCAGAGGTGTTATTTCTATGTGTAAAGGCCTGTCTGGAGTAATGAGCTTCATTAAATCTTTTTCTATCACTATCTTTTGCTCCCTGTTATCTCTGTTTATTAAAATCGTATCATCTCTATCTACCTTTAAATCATAGAGAGTAAATAACCATTTGGATTTCTGGTTTCTTTTCAAGTCTATATATACTAGTCCTACTCTATAGAAAATTGCTAAAAAAGGGAACACCAATAAAATCACTACCATCATCCATTTTAGCATAGGATCCAAAACGACTCCTTTATGCAGAATAAGTTTTATAAACTCGATGATGCCAAAAAATGCTATTACTGCGGCTGCCCATATGGAGTAAACGAGCAAACCCAATTTATAAGACAAGGAGAATTCCTGCTTTAATCTTTCGTCATCCTGTTCAGTAAATGGAAACAATGCCATGCTGCAATTATATACAGAATACAAACAGCCGCGAGGTAAACTCGCGGCTGTTTGTATTCTGTATTTGGCTGTTAAGTCCCCTTTAGGGGATTTAGGGGTCTACGCATCTATCCTTGCAAACTTAGCGTGGCTTTCTATAAACTCTCTGCGTGGTGGTACTTCATCGCCCATTAGCATGCTAAAGATATAATCTGCCTCGGCAGCGCTATCTATAGTAACCTGGCGCAGGGTTCGTGTAGCCGGGTTCATGGTAGTATCCCATAGCTGCTCCGCGTTCATTTCACCAAGACCTTTGTAACGCTGTACGTGTACCGATGCTTCGCTGCCGCCTTTGGCTAACTGCGCAGTGGCAGCATCGCGCTGTACATCGTTCCAGCAATACACCTGCTCTTTACCTTTCTTTACTAAGTATAGCGGCGGAGAGGCAATGTATATGTTACCATTCTCTACCAGGGTTTTCATATAGCGGAAGAAGAACGTAAGAATAAGCGTAGTGATGTGCGATCCATCAACGTCGGCATCACACATGATAACCACTTTGCTATAGCGCAGTTTGGTTATATCCAGTGCCTTGCTATCGTCTATGGTGCCTATCTTAACACCAAGGGCGGTAAACATGTTACCAATTTCCTCGTTGTCGTAAATTTTGTGCTCCATGGCCTTCTCTACGTTCAATATCTTACCCCGTAGCGGAAGTATAGCCTGGAAGTGACGGTCGCGGCCTTGCTTGGCCGTTCCACCCGCCGAATCCCCTTCGACAAGGAAAATCTCGCTCTCGTCGCGGTTCTTGCTGGCGCAGTCGGCCAGTTTACCCGGCAAACCACCACC
>DATGXP010000128.1:0-4114 GCA_035298845.1 Chitinophagales bacterium | reverse complement strand
GATAGAAACAAGGTTAGTTCCGTTTACTAATTCTGTATTGATAGCAGAAAGTGTGCGGCCGGTTACGTCCATTACGCTGATAACTACATCTGCATTGGTAGAGGTAGAAACCTCTAATGTAGCCTTACCGTTGTTAGGGTTAGGGTACAGGCGTATAGCATCAATAGCTTTTACTACTTCTTCTACACCTACGCTGGTGATAGTAACTGTGCTGGTAGAAACATCGGTACAGTTGCCATTGGTAGCAGTTAAGGTAACAGTGTAAGTGCCGTTAGCAGCATATGTGTGTACCGGGCTGGCAGTAGTAGATGATTGGTTATCGCCAAAGCTCCAGTTGTAAGTAGTACCATTGGTTGTAGTGTTGGTAAAGGCAATAGTATAAGCAGCGCCTTGTGTGGCAGAAGTAAAGCCGGCTACCGGTTGCGGAGCTACGGTTACAGTAATTGCATTTGAAGTACCTACACCGTTGCAGGCATTGCTGTTGGTTACGCTTACAGTGTATGTGCCCGATGCTGTTACATCAATTGATTGTGTAGTAGCGTTGTTGCTCCACAGGTAAGTGTCGCCGCTGGTAGCTGTAAGGGTTACTGTATCGCCACCGCAGAAGGTAGTAGCGCCGTTAGCCGATATAGTAGGCGTAGGTGCATTGCTTACGTTGGTGTTAACTGTGTTTGATGTTGCTGTGCAGCCGTTGTTATCAGTAGTAGTTACCGAGTAAGTACCGGTAGCTGTTACAGTAATAGTGTTGGTGGTAGCATTGTTGCTCCAGTTAAATGAAGCAAAGTTTGATGGAGAGTTAACAGCTACATCTACCGAGCCGCCTGTGCAGAAGGTAGTAGCGCCGCTGGCAGCTATAGTAGGTACAGTAGGTGTGTTTTCGGTAACTACTACTGCTACTGCAGATGCAGTACACTGGTTAGCATCGCTTACGGTTACATTGTAAGTACCACCGAAGGTAACGTTGATAGATTGTGTGTTGCCACCGTTGCTCCAGTTGTAGCCGGTAGCAGCCGAAGATTGAAGCGATACACCATTGCTGCCTGTGCAGAATGAGTTAGCGCTGGCAGTAATAACCGGTGTAGCCGGGTTAGGGTTAACTACTACAGTTTTAGTAGCTGTGCGCACACAACCGCGTGCAGAAGTTACAGTTACAGTGTATGTACCGCTGGTAGTAGCGGTGATAGATGAAGTAGTAGCACCGTTGCTCCAAAGGTAAGAAGCACCGTTGGCATTAGTGTTGGTGTTAAGAGCGACGCTTCCACCCTCGCAGAAGGTAAGCGGGCCTGCATTGTTAACAGTAGCAGTAAAAGCATAGTTGATAGGGCCGGCGGTGTAGTCTTCGTTTTGTGGCGAGTACTCTGCCCAGCAGGTAGCCCAGTTATCGATACCAATTGCACCACGGAAAGTGGTAGGAGTTAAACCAGCTAATTTAGAGTTGGAAAAGCTTGCACCGCTTAGTGCCGGTGAACCAGCCTGTGGTGTAAAGTTGTATTGGTCTGGGTTGCCGTATGGGTAAACCAGGTTTACGTTATCGTTAGCATTGCCACCAAAAATAGTGTTAGAAGTATGTGCCAATAAATACAAGCTATCGAAGGCAGTTTCGTAGTACTGCTCTTTGCTACCGGCTATGATGTTATTATCAAAAAACAAGGTATCGTTAGTTGCTTTAAGTTGTGTAGCAGCACCTTCAAAACGAAGGCCTCTTTTGTAACCAATAAACATAGAGTTGAAAATGCTCAATCCGCTGCTTCTGCGGATACGTGCACCCCAGCCATATTTACTATCGATAGTAGAACCTACAGTAGCTGCAGGGCCCACCACTGTAATGTTAGAAAATACACCCTTTGTATAAGGATCGTTGTAAGTTCCGTTAGCATCGTTATCCGACTCGAATGCGTTAGAAATATCGCCCTGGTCGGCAATAGTGTCTACGCGTACTACAAGGCCATACTGCACTTGTCCGCTGAAACCGTTATCAGTATCAAAATCATCATCGCGGCTACCAAACGACACGATGTGGTTTGCGTTTACGGTTCCTCCAAAAAACTCAAAACCATCATCTTGTCCGTAACTAACCATTACATGGTCAATTTTAGTGCGGTTACCCACACCACCCAGCGTTAAGCTGTTCAACTCGCTGTTAGCGCCGCATACATAGCCGGCGTACTCAATACGCACATAGCTTAATACGCCCGAGCTATCATCGGCTACGTTACCGCCGTAATCATAATCAGCAGTAGTTCCGCACTCCAGGCGGCCCTGTATAGATGCACCGCTACCGTTGCGGAAGTTAACTGGTGCCTGGCCACAAATGGCAATACCTGCCCAGTCGCCACGGCCACGTGAGCCGGCTGCCTGGTTGCTGGTAAATACGATTGGCTGGTCGGGTGTACCTTGTGCAATTAACTTACCGCCGATAGCCACTACAAGGCGGCTAAGAGTAGTTTTATCGCCGCGGATAATGGTTCCCTCTTGTATAGTTAATGTTACGCCACTCTTTACAATAATGTCGCCGTAAAGAATGTAATTGTTGGTGTTGGTCCAGGTGGTGTTAGCTGTAATGTCGGAAGAAACCGTTATGTTGGCGGCATAGGTATTTAACCCTACCAGAACCGCTATAAACGCCCCGATTTTTTGTAAAAAATTCTTGCTCATGTTTTTTGTTTTTGTGTGCCGCAAATGTGCGCCGGCAACATAACCCGTAGGTTTCTCCAATGTTAAATCATTGTTTACACCGGGCATTAAAAACACAATTAACAAACAGGCTGTAGCCGATAAAAAAACGGGCTATTAAAACCTGTAAAGGTTTCAATAGCCCGTTCCTATGTTAAATTATTACTTACTAATTAGTGGTCGTAGCGCACATTTGCAAAAGCGCCTTCGGTAACCGATGCCGAGTTAGGTCCTGTAACTCGATTGCCGGTGAAATAGAATGAACCGCTGGCAATTTTACGTACAGTATCTAAATAGGTTAATACTACACGGCCGCTGTCGCCAGGCTCCATAGCATAGGCTTCGCCATTGTAAGCAAAGCTAACGGCATTGATAGGCAACTCTACATTTAACTGCGATGGCACAAACATAAAATGCACCGGGCGGTTATCGTTACCATATATACGGATGTTTGGGCCCAGTATCATACCATAGCAGGTGTGTGCTACAAAAGATGTATTGCCCAATGTGCACGACATAGTAGCCGGTGGCGGACAATCGCCGCAGGCAGCGCCGCAGTCTATTTCTGTTTCTCCTCCATTTAAAATACCATCGTTGCATAACGAGGTATCGTTTTTATTGCCGGTATCATCTGTTTTTTCGCAGCTGCTAATGGCAGTGAGTAATAAGGCCGTTGACAAAACAAGTAAGAGTCTTTTCATGTTTGAGCGATTTTTTTGAGGGTTTCTTTTTTGTTTGAGGTTTAAATCTACACTTTTTCTTTATTCGGCAAACCGGGCCTGTGGACAATTAAACAAAAAGCCGCTCCGTAAAAACGGAACGGCTTTTCTATTAGCTAAAGGGTAAGCCTAGAAATACTGTATCACAGCATCGCCACTGGCAGTACCGCTGGCATAATCCCATTCAATTTTATAACCATAGGCGCCACAACCGCTGTTAACCGCATTGCCATTATTATCTACGCCGGCAGTAGCAGTTACGGTAAAATTGTCGGTGCGGCTGGTATACTTACCTTGAGTAGGCCTCCACCATCCGCAGGTAGTGCCCGATTTCCATGGAGTTATCATTTCGGTAGTAAATGCAGTGCCAAAGCGGGTAGTGCCCCAGCTATCTATAGTCCGGCCATCAATAGTAGTATCGCCATTTACAGTTACGGCAAATACATTGTAATTGGTAACCGACCAGGAACTAAGGCGTGCACAGTTCCACGATTCGGTAGAGCCATTCTCGAATGTAACAGTTACATTATAGCTCCGCTCGCGGAAACGCGTGGCTGCCGAACCCGAAAAATAATAGGTTAGCCAATCAATCTGGTCAAGGGTGGTAATGTATTTTACACCGTTAAAAGTAAGGTAATGATTATTCAGGTTAACAAACGTTACTTTATAATTGGTATGCGTAACCCTTAACTTAGAGCCTGCATCGCCCCAGCGGCTGCCTG
>DATGXP010000127.1:0-7192 GCA_035298845.1 Chitinophagales bacterium | reverse complement strand
TTCTATATGCGGAAAAACACACAATCCCATTGCTGCATGAAACTCCGAGTTCTTGGCATTTATGCCCAACCCCCAGAAATCTTCCTGCCCTTTGTGGCCAAAATTACGCATATATGAAAAACGGTGTGCGGCATCTTCATCGTTTGTAATCAGTGCCCCACCTTCGGTAGTGTGAAACAACTTAGTGGCATGAAAACTAAGCGTGCTTGCATCGCCGTAATTTGTCAGTGCCTGGCCGTGGTACTTTACACCAAATGCATGCGCTGCATCGTAAATTACTTTCAGGTTGTGTTTCTTTGCTATCTTTTCTATTTTCTCAATATTACAGGGTATGCCATAGACATGCGTGGCAAGTATAGCCGAAGTTTTGGGCGTTATAAGCGCTTCTATTTTATTCGCATCTATGGTCAACGTTTCTTCTTCAATATCGGCAAATACGGCTTTGCAGTTTTCCCATACTATAGATGAAGTAGTAGCCACGTACGAAAATGGCGTTGTTATTATCTCACCTTTCAAATCCAGTCCCTTAATCGCAATTTGAATAGCCGATGTGCCGTTATTCAAAAAGATAAAATGCTTTGACGTTAAATAGCTTTTTAGTTTTCCTTCCAGCTCCAGCAACAATGGGCCGTTGTTGGTTAAATGTACCCTTTGCCAAATACCTTGCAGCAATTTGTTGTAATCTTCTAACGGTGGTAAAAACGACTTGGTTACAGGTATCATTTATGTAGTTATTCTTTAGGTAAATTAACCTTATGGCCTCCTTGTATAAGGTAGTGCTCCTTTTTAAACAAGGCCAGGTCAGAGCTTACCATTTCTTTAATCAGGCTATCAAGATTGGTTTCTGGTTTCCATCCCAGTTTTTCATTGGCTTTGGTGGCATCGCCTATCAGTAAATCAACTTCTGCCGGCCTAAAGTAGGCCTCATCTACCTCCACTACCACTTTACCTTTCTCTAGCTTAAACTCCTGGTTATGGCATTTTTCAACTATGCCTTTTTCGTTTACCCCGGTGCCGGTAAACAAAATTTCGATACCGGCCTCCATAAATGCCTTTGTAATAAAATCGCGCACGCTGGTAGTTACACCTGTAGCCAGCACATAATCATCTGCCACATCTTGCTGCAGTATGCGCCACATGCCTTCTACGTAATCGCGGGCATGGCCCCAATCACGTTTACTGTCCATATTGCCCATATATAATTTCTCGTCAAGGCCCAGGGCTATTTTGGCTACTGCACGGGTAATTTTACGGGTTACAAAAGTTTCACCCCTTATCGGGCTCTCGTGGTTAAATAGTATGCCATTGCATGCAAACAATCCAAACGCCTCACGGTAATTTACGGTTATCCAATAAGCATATAGTTTGGCTACACCATACGGAGAGCGCGGATAAAATGGCGTTTTTTCTGTTTGAGGTATTTGTTGCACCAGGCCATACAGCTCGCTGGTAGATGCTTGGTAAACCTTTGTCTTTTTAGTAAGCCCCAGCAGGCGCACAGCCTCCAATATTCTCAAAGCTCCCAAACCGTCTACATTAGCCGTGTATTCCGGCTCATCAAAACTTACCTTTACATGCGACATCGCCCCCAGGTTATATATCTCATCGGGTTGTACTTCCTGCACTATACGTATCACGTTGGTAGAGTCGCTTAAGTCGCCATAATGCAGAAAAAAATTACGGTTTGTCTGGTGCGGGTCTTCATACAAATGGTCTATACGCCCGGTATTAAATAAAGAACTTCTTCTTTTTATACCGTGAACCTCGTAGCCTTTTTGAAGTAATAACTCTGCAAGGTAGGCCCCATCCTGGCCGGTTACCCCCGTAATTAATGCTTTTTTCACATCGCAAGGATAAAAAAAATACCTTAATAAGCCCTTACCAATATTAAACGGAAACTTGGCAATTCAATCAGCTTTTGCCTTATAGCAGCGTTTTTTATAGCCCGCTAGGACGGTTTTGTGTTACTATTTGCGCAATTGTAGAAGTGATTACTTCCACTTGGCTATCATGCCTTCATTTCTGAATATAAATGGCACATTGCCTTTTATTTCCTTTTGCAGCGCAAGTATCCTGTCATACGAGTGCTGTGCAATTGCACGGTTCTTATCATCGCCGGTAAAAGCATAATACTCCAGGTGCAATGATAGCATTACATAAAAATCTACCAGCAGGTGCTCAGTAGCAGGCTCATATCTGGTAGCAGGCAAATCCAGCCATTTGTAGGGTAGGGTTATGTAATTACCCGGCAGGTCTGTTTTATCATATGCCATAAAGCAGCCCGAAACATGTGGCCTGGAAGTGATAAGCTTATTCTCCGCAAAAAACACAAATGAGTTAGCGTCAAATAAAATCTGGCCCTTGCGCTCACGGCCTACCGTACTGATTTTACGCAACAGTGCATTGAACGAATTAGCCAAAGCAGGGTTATCTATATCGCAGCCGGTATCATACACCTGTTCGGGATGTGCTTTTGCCAGTTCATTTATAAATAGCTCATACTCGGGCTTAACCAGCTCATAAAATTCCGGGTAAAGAACCTTTAGCGTAGCAGCATTAGCAAACTTAATATCCTGGTGTAATACAATAAGGTCTGTTCTGAATCCCTCTACCAGGCGGTAATAATAATATTCCGATAACATTGTCCAGTCGGTAACAAAAATAGTGCTATTGGGTGCAGCCGATTCACTCAGCGTTTTCATTTGCCCCTGGCTTAGGTCAAAGTCCCGCTTATCTGCCAACGGAAAAACCCAGGCTGCCTGCCCTGCCACTACTAACATTATTAATACCAGTATTTCCTTTTTCCACTCCATTAACCGTAACATGCCGAATGGCAAAAGCAAGGCCAAGCCATAATAGGGCATTAGCATATACGCATCACTATCACCTACCTGGTTTAGCCGCAATTGATAAAACAACACCAATAAAAAATAACCTGCTAAAGCTACTGGCAAAACATATTTCTTTTTTTGGGCCAAACTTGTGGCACCTATAGCAAGCAATAATATGGCCCCGCCAAACTGTTTTACAAATAGCCACGCAAAATAGGGCACGCGCATACCTATAATCCCATCTACATTTTCACCAACTCTTTTCGACCATGCAGCGCCCGAAATATGCTTAAGTAAACGACTAAAGGTATCGGGGTTTCCAAACTTAAACGGAGATTCCAGGCTTGCCCGGTACATCATCCAGCCATAAAACAAGCTGGTAATAATTAAACTGAATCCAATAAAAAACAGAAAATGTCTGGATGTAAAAAATACTACCATGGGATGAGGCACAGCTTCTTTACCTGCTTTTTTCTTTTTTGTGCCTGTATTTTCAATTGCCGGTATTTCGAAAAAAGGATGCCCGGCAAACAGCCCCAAAAACGGAACAAAAAGTAGTGTTGTCAGGTGGTGATTAGCCAGGCCCAGCGCAAATCCTATAGCCGCAATAACTATATGTTTGGTTTGCCGCGAGTGATTATACTCAATAGCCCCCAAAAGCATGATGGCAAACGCACATAACTGAAATGCATAAACTTCTATATTATTTGACCAATACCAGGTGGTAAAACCTACCGAAAAAGTCAGTGCCGTTAACAGCGCAGTTAACTCAAGATATAAGTATGGTATATCGCTAGTTAGCCGTCCGGCTATCCGGCTGGCAGTTGTATATAAAATTGCACTGCCCATAGCCATGCATACGATAGAAAAAAGCTGTATCCAGAAAAAATGGGACCCACCCAATGTCGATAGCGCAGAAGACCATACCCATCCCCCAAAAACATAGGCAGGGAAACCAGGCCCGTGCGCTATAGAGCCAAGTTTGGTGACCAGGGCAAATTCTGCAGCATCCGAAAACCCTAGCGATGATGAGCGGGTAAAAAAGAAAAGACCGAAAGGAATGACAAAAGCACAAATGGTAAAAACCGATTTTGTAATTGTAGTTTTTCGTGAGTTTAACATATCGCTATGGTAAATATAGTAGAACTTACATGTCTCCCAATGCAAGCCCCGGGGTAACCTGCTTAGGCGGCTTACCCGGTTTGCTTTTAATCAGCATGCCCCTTGGCAATACGATAGCGCGTTATGGCTATAAGCGCCGCAAAAAATGGAAGTAGAGGTATTTTATAACGAACCAATGCGCCATAGTTAAAACTGGTCATACCTACAGCCAGGGCTATTATTATTACAAAAGGAATACAAAACATAATTATATGGTCTTTAAAAATTATGCCCAGCGCCCGGTAGGCCCGCATATTTAAAAACACCTTAAAAAAGAAGTATAAAAAGGCAAGGCTTTCCAGTCCCGATAGAAGCATTACAGGGTTACGTATCTGCCAGAAAAACGGCCCGAACAAGGCTATAGCAATAGCCAGCGGAGCTTTACGCAATATCCCGGCAGGGCTATAGTCTACATCGCTGCCCAGCGAGTATGCCGAGCCTCCCTGCGTATCACCAAGGTAAGTGTGCCAGCTTTTAAAACCCTCTGCTGTTTTTTGCATACTATCAAGGCTATACGATTGCATTTGGTTCCCTATGTTTTGTATAAATATGTAAGAAACCAGCAGGCCACCTCCCACAAAAAAAGGCAGTGCCAGAAAACGTAATGCCGAACTTTGTATTGAGTTGCGGTAATAAATGGCCGCCATTAATATAAGACATGGGGCCAGGGTTACAATTACAAAACCCCGCACTATCGATATTAAATAAGCCGTAATAACCAGTTTTATTAAGTTGCTTATTATACTTTGTTTCCAAATTACCAATCGGTAAAAACAATAAAAAAAATACATTATACCTGAAAACATGATAGTGTCTTTGCCTACGCCCGAGCCCCAGAAAATGGCTGAGGGTATCATCAAAAAGGCAATGGCAAATTCCTTTTCAAGCACAGGGTAAATCGATACAAAAAGCCGGAAGGTTTTGAAAATAAAATAGTATGAAAACGCAGCAAATATGATGCAGCAGCTTATATAAGAGTTAAAGCAAAACAGGTTTACAACAGATACAAACCTTATAACTGTAAGGGTAGTGTTACTCCGCATCAAAAACTCTACCCCTGCAATGTATGCCTGGTACCAGCATGCGTTAGGGTATGCGCTTAATGGATTGCTTACAAACTCAAAATATTCGGCAGGGTTTGAAAAAGCAAAAGAATAAAGGGGCTTGGCGGCAAGAAAATAATTTATACTGTCGCCACCTTTGTAATACAATAAATAAATAAGCGCAAAGCCAAGCGTGCCAATCATTTTGTAATGCATGCCACGCATGTAGTAGCGGATGTAAACAGGATCGGCCGCATGCCTCGACTTTACCATGTTAGCCACAAAGTAGGCCAGGGCAATGTAAAGTGGTACTAACAACAGGTCTAACGAATCCATAAAGCGAACCTAAATTAAATTGCCGACTATGATTGATAAAAAAGCAAAACGCCCCCCGGTTATCGGGGGGCGTTTTGCTTTTGTTTTTATAGAAATTAGAAACGAGGGCAGTAAATTGTTTGAGGGCCTCTCTTCTTCCATTTGCCTACATAAGCCAGGCCTACTTCAAATCCTCCGTTCGATTTAGAGCCGCTTATCAATTGCGATACGTTTATATCATAAGCCACACCCAACTCCAGGCCATTCCAAACCACACCTGCATTAAGTATTACAGATTCTGCCACCATTCTCTTATCTCTCCATGGTGCGTTAGGGTCGCCACCTACCATACGGAACATAGCTCCTGCCTTAAAGTGGTTGCCATCCGGGTATCTTTCTTCAAACAAAATCCTGAAATCGGTTCCCAGTATCATTTCAAGCGATTTGCCCTGGCTCATAAAAATAAACTTAGGCTGCATGTCAAATCTGCCTTTCAATGGGAAACGCACACCGCCATGGCCTACAAATTTCATATTCAAGCGCACGTTTTTGTCCCCCAGAAAAGAAATAGCAGGGCGGTTTAAGTGAAATGCCGATGCTCCTAAATAAACGTTCACTCTTTTGCTAATCTTCATGTACCATAGCAAGCCGGCGTTTATATCCCAATACATAAACCGGTTATCTACCAAAAACTCGTTGGTAGGCAATTGCGCATTGTAAGCGCTGCCATCCCACTGGCTGCCAAATTGCAGGTGCGAAAAATCAATCGTTTGCTGAAATATTTGCGATGAAAAACCTACTGTTAGGTAGTTGGTGTTTTTCTGGTTCAGCGATTTGTGGTAGGCTAAAGCCAATCCACCTACATTGTAACCAAATTTACTTTCACCGGCCTGGTCGCCAATAAACGAAGCACCAAATCCAAATGCATCACCCTTTGCAAAACCCTTATTGGTTCTAAAGTCGGCAGAGAAGGTATATGTACGGTACATAGGGGTTTGCTCATCGCGTAAAATAGAGCCCCACTGCCCACGGAATAAACCGGTAATGCGGTAGTTGCCATCAAAAGCACCAGCCATGGCCGGGTTCAAATATAGCGGCGACATATAGAACTGTGAGAAGTGCGGGTCTTGTGCAGAAGCCTTGAACATGGCTACCACCAGGAGGATAATTGGTAAAACTTTTTTCATTTATCTCGGTTTAATAGATGACTAAAAATAGAAAAATTTCGCTTCGGCAAAATTTTTATCAAAAATATTTCACAGAATTCATCACTTACTTATTCGCCGTGCCCCTCTAAAAGTTTCATTTCTACGGCTATATCTTACAATTTAAATCAATTTTGTTGTATTAAAGTAACTCTGCCGTTTATTTCTTTAACAATTACAATTAATAAACGCGTTTTGCCTCAGTAAATTTTCCTTTACCGCCTGGTTCTTCTTTACAAATTCGGCCACACGCCAATCCTGTAAACAGGCATTTTTGCCCGCCCTTACATACATTTTGAATTTAAATGTATGGCATCATCGGCGCTGCATGCGGGTGATTGTTTTTTACTGCTTTTTGATACATAGACGCTAACTGGCGGCCAAACGCTGCAAACCCTGCAAATATTTTCCTGTTAAACCTAAATGTCCACCCGTCTCTCACGCAGGCATTCGTAACTCTACACAAATTTGTGTTCTGCAAATAATTATTTTAGCCGCCCTTTAAACTAAATAGTATATGTATAGATCGAACACCTGCGGAGAATTGAATTTGTCAAACGCTGGAAATGAAGTAACCCTTAGCGGCTGGGTGCAAAAAACACGCGCGCTGGGCGGTATGACCTTTGTAGACCTGCGC
>DATGXP010000126.1:0-3551 GCA_035298845.1 Chitinophagales bacterium | reverse complement strand
GCTAAAGACTTGCTTTACCGGCTAATAGATTCGGTAGAAAAGAAGAACCCCAATGTAGAATTTGCGCTGCGTGGTTTTGGTTATCAATACGATAAAAGCCAGCGCAACTGTAAGGATAGTAAACTGCTGGTACCCTTTGCTAAAAACAATGCGGCCAAGATACAACAGGCACTTGCCAAAGTTGCACCACACGGCATGACACCCATTGCCTATTCGCTGCAACAAGCTGTAAATGATTTTCCGGCAGATACCCGAAGCCTTAATTCCATCATTATAATAACAGATGGTAATGAAAACTGCGATGGCAACCCCTGCGATGCTTCACAAAAACTATTGGATAAACGTATTTCACTCCGCCCGTTTATAGTGGGCTTAAACGGTGGCGATGAATTTGTAAAGAAATTAAAGTGTATTGGCCAGGTGCTCGATGCAAAGGATGAACCGGCACTTTACAATACCGTGGGTGTAATTATTAAGCAAACACTTAACACTACCACCGCGCAGGTAAACCTGCTGGATGCTACCGGTAACCCCACTGTTACCAATATACCGTTTACGCTGTATGACCATGCCAGCGGCAAAATGCTTTACAACTTTGTGCATACGTTTGATGAGAAGGGCAATCCCGATACGTTGTATCTGGACCCGGTAGGTATTTATGATTTAGAGCTTCATACTTACCCTACTGTACGAAAAGAAAATATAGAACTAACACCCGGCAAGCACAACCTGATAGCCGTAGATGTACCGGTGGGCGATTTGGCCGTAACATGCGCAGGCGCAGCGGGTAATAATGCACAGGTAATAGTGCGAACAGAAAAAGACCAAAAGAAAATTTTGAATGTGCAGGACCTGAACGAAGTAGAAAAGTACCTGGCGGCGGACTTCAGGTTAGAGATACTTACACGCCCAGAAACACTTTGGGATACCACCGTAGTAGCTATGGCAGAAAACAACCTTCCGATACCCAACTATGGTACGTTATCTATTATGGCCAGTGATAAATTCTCGGCGGGTATTTTTCAAGAAGCAAAAGGTGGTATGTTAGAAATGGTAGACCGGTTTGATGTAACTACTAAAGTAGATAACCGGAAGTATCAACCCGGCGACTATTTTATAGTATATAAAAGTAAAGCGAGTTACGATAGTGAAGCAACCAAGAGTATAAAAGTGGTGGTTAAAGATAGTGGGGTAGCAGTGGTAACGCTGGAGTAGTTGGCAGATAATAGTCGGCAGTCTGCAGTTGGCAGTCGGCAAAAATGAGGAACAAAAAATGCGGCATAAAATAAAAGACAAACAACACAGCAGTTACTGGGCACTTACATTGTCTTGTGTCTTGCTACTTGCTACTTGTGTCTCCCGCGCGCAGGAGCGTACCCGCATACTTATACTGGTAGATGCATCGTTGAGTATGAAAAGCCAGTGGAATGGCGGTACCAAATGGGACATAGCCAAAACTGCTATTGCAGAGATGGCCGATAGCCTGGCGGTAGTGCCCAACTGCGAGCTGGGCATGCGTGTATTTGGCCACTTATATCCCGAGCCGGATAGAAACTGCCACGACTCGCGGTTAGAGATTAAGATAGATACCGGTAATGTAAAAGCCATCAGGCGCAAGCTGGATGAGGTTAAACCAAAAGGTATCACCCCGCTGGTTTACTCTATCGAAAAATCGGTAGAGGATTTTGGTAAGGTGCCGGCCAAAAACATAATGATAATTGTAACCGATGGCGAAGATGCCTGCAACCGCGACCCCTGCTCCATATCACTTATGTTGCAGAAGAACAACATCATACTCCGCCCGTTTATCATCGGCATGTCGCTACAAGATAAAAGCTTTAACGAAATGCAGTGCATGGGTAAGCTGTTTAACACCAACAATGCCGATGAGTTTGCGGCTACCTTACGCACGGTAGTTTTAGAATCTGTTGCCAAAACATCGCTACAGGTAAACCTGAACGATGTTGGCGGTAAGCCTACAGAAACTGACGTAAACATGACCTTTTACGACACAGAGAGCAACATACCGCGGTATAACATGTTTCATGCCCTTAACCAGCGCGGGCTGCCCGACACCATTGTAGTATCACCCATGTTTACTTACAAGCTACAAATACATACTATACCACCCATACTGGTAAATGATGTTGTGCTGCGCAAAAACTTTCATAACGCTATCAATGTAAAAGCGGCACAGGGGTTCCTCAATTTTACCTTGCAGGGCACCATTTCTAAATCGGCGGCAATAGAGCGTATTAAATGCCTGGTACATAAACCCGGCGACGTTGCCACGCTTAACGTGCAGAGCATGAACACCACCGAAAAGTATCTTACCGGCACGTATGATCTGGAGGTGCTCACCCTGCCCCGCACGTTGGTAAAAGGTGTAAAAATTGAGCAAAGTAAAACCACCGATGTGCTGATTCCTTCGCCGGGCATACTTACTATTAACAAAGGTTTTGAAGCTTACGGGGCTATATTTATTATAGAAGATGGCCGCATGGTAAAAATTTATGAGCTGCACCTGAAAGACCGGCAGGAAACCCTGGCCCTGCAGCCCGGCAAATACCGCATAGTTTATCGCAGTAAATTTGCCCGCACTATCCACACCACCGTTGATAAAGAATTTGAGATTACTGCTGGTGGAAGTTTAAGTTTGAAGCTTTAAATAACCACCTTAATTCAATAAAGGTGACCCCAACACAAACGCAGAAAACAATGGCTTTAGCAGACTATGTGGTAACCGGTAAAAAGGATACCCGCTCAGGATTTGGTGCCGGTATATTAGAAGCAGGCAGAAAAAACGCAAACGTGGTGGCCCTGTGCGCCGACCTGGTTGGCTCGCTAAAGCTGGATGATTTCATTAAGGAGTTTCCCGAGCGCTTTGTGCAGGTAGGTGTGGCCGAGGCTAACATGATAGGTATAGCAGCCGGTATGACCATCGGCGGCAAAATCCCTTTTGCTACTACCTTTGCCAACTTTGCTACCGGCCGTGTTTACGACCAGATACGCCAGAGCGTGGCCTATAGTGGTAAGAACGTAAAGATAGCCGCCTCGCATGCCGGCCTTACGCTGGGCGAAGACGGCGCTACCCACCAGATACTGGAAGATATCGGCCTGATGCAGATGCTGCCCGGCATGGTGGTAATTAACCCATGCGACTATAACCAAACCAAAGAAGCCACTATTGCTGCAGCCGAATACGAAGGCCCTGTTTACCTGCGCTTTGGCCGTCCGGCATGGCCTATTTTTATGCCAGAGGGCAGCTTTAAATTGGGCAAAGCCATTGTGATGAACGAAGGCACCGATGTAACTATCTTTGCCACCGGCCACCTGGTTTGGAAGGCTTTAGAAGCTGCCAAAGAATTAGAAGCACAAGGCCTGTCGGTAGAACTGATAAACATACACACCATTAAGCCGTTGGATAGCGAAGCCATCCTAAAATCGGTAGCTAAAACCAAATGCGCCGTGGTGTGCGAAGAGCACAACCGCATTGGCGGGCTTGGTTCATCTATTGCTACTTTGCTAGGCCAGGAATTACCTACACCACT
>DATGXP010000125.1:0-6758 GCA_035298845.1 Chitinophagales bacterium | reverse complement strand
ATGCCATGAAATTATTCACGGCATGAACATGAAGACCTATGAGTCGGCCTATAAAATACAGTTAATATGGCTGGCCGAGTATTTAAAGGAAGCTGGCAATACATTGTTAAAAATTATTGAAGAGCCGCCAGCCAATACCATTTTCATCTTAGTGGTAGAAAATATCGAGATGATTCTTAACACTATTATTTCGCGCACGCAATTGGTTAAAATTCCGGCCATAGATGATGAGGATATAAAAAATGCCCTTTTGCAGCGCTACGATATGGATGATAGTGCTGCCAAGCGCCTTGCCCGCATAAGCGATGGTAACTTTAATGCGGCACAGGGTTTTGCCCAGGGTGAAGAAAATGCTAACGATAAGTTACTTCACCGATGGTTGGTTTGTTGTTATAATTTAAAACTGAAGAGCTCACCAACCAATTCTTCTAATCTGTTTGATTGGGTAGAAGAAATATCTAAAATTGGCCGTGAGAATCAGAAGATATTTCTGAAATATGCCTTGTTTTTTCTGCATCAGTGCAGTTTAATAGCCCTTACCGGCAAAAGCGAAAAACTGGATGGCGAGGAGTTGAAGGTTGCTACCGGCCTGTCTGCCAGGCTATCGCCAGAACAACTTGACACTATGTCGCGATTGTTAAGTTTACTTTATTACCACATCGAACGGAACGGGAATCCCAAAATCCTGTTTGTTAGTAATTCCTTTAAAATTGCCAGTGTTTTTAAAAACGAAGAGATTTTAGTGGATTAATTAGCCCAAAAGGCGGGTATTGAATGTATTAAACCCTCACTTTCAATTGATTTTTACCGCTTTTCTAAAAAAAAGCCAGGTTTTTTTTGCGATTCTCCTTTTACGTCTTATTTTGCCGCAAGTTTCAACTACTCGGATACTTTTTTCGGGCGGTTGTTACGCACATTATTATTTACCTATTTAAACAAAACTCATAACGCATGAGAAAAAGTTTATTCTCTATTTTCACTGTAGCATTTGTATTTACTGTTGTCTTATCGTCACTTCTTCCAAACGTTGCAAATGCGCAATGTGGTGTTAGTGCGTTTCAAGAAGGCGGAACATTAAGCCCTACCGGAACATGGACTAACGTCAGTGTCGGCAGTGGTACTTATGTAAATGTCAATACGTTACCAGGACGAATTTACTCTTTTGAATATGTAACGAATTCTGCGGTGCTACCCTACGTATGGGATATGACATTGTCAACATCTTCGGGTGTTCTGAATTATAATAACTCATTAACTCCTATTCAGGACCCATGGACAGGAGGTCAATGCCCTATAGCTGTGAGGCCTGAGTCTGCTGAATGGTGGTCGGGTTCTTTCAACGGTATATTAGCAATCAATACTAATTCGTGGAACGGAGCCTGTGCAGGCTATGTGCCTGGGCAGGGTTCAGCTATTCTTGCCTATAAAGAATGTATACCTTCAACCGACCCGGGTTCAGGGGTTAATTCATGGAATGTAGACGCTTTTGCTACAGCTGATATTGCTATTCCGATTCCTGATGCCCGTTACGGATACTACACAGATAACAACCTGAATTTCGTTACAACTAACTCATACCCTACTTTAGGTAGCGCCTCTGACGCTCCCACCTGGACAGGTTGCGAAGTGCCTGAAGACAGGGCTGCCATCCGTGCAAGAAGAACTGGTTTCCCTTGCGGTTTGTATACTATATCTGATAATGCACATGATGATAATATCCAGATTTATGTAAATGGTTCTTTAATATATAACGCAGCCGGCGGGCCTCCGGCTGGTGTAGTTGGTAATACCAATGGATACGTATTGGGCTCTACCGATAATGTAGAGATACGCCTGGTAGATATATGCACGCCGGGCGAGGCCAATGTAGGATTCAATCTACTTCCTCTGCCTGCAGTTAACGGAGGTACTATTGGCGGCATAGCAGATGGTTCAAGTGTTTGCGAAGGCTTGCCTATTGGTAACTTTACAAATATTTTAGGCGCTACTGGCGGTTCTGTTGGTTTTGCTGAGGGTGGAACATTTACCTATCAGTGGGAACTTTCGACTGATGGTGGTGGTACCTTTGCACCTGTGGCAGGTGCTACAGGCAATAGCTGGAACAGTTCAACCCTGGTTCCAGTAGGCGCTACTTATGTTATTAGAAGAGTGGCCACTGATAAGTGTGGTAACTCAGCTGTTTCAAACACAATTTCTGTGATTGGCCGACCTACACCTAATGCAAGCATGTCTCCTATTACACAATCTGTGTGCCCTGGAACAACTGCATCAATTAATATCACACTTAGCCCCGGCACCGGTCCATTCAGCATTCAATATACTGATGGCCTTAACCCGATATTTAGCGCAACAGGCCTTAATAGTGGTGATGCAATCACTGTAACACCTCCTACAGACCCTACCAACTATTCATTTACAGGTATTGTTGATTTTTACGGCTGTATCCGTACTACTGGCTTTACCAACGGTGCTGTGGTAGATATTATAGCTCCTATAACTTACAACTCTGTAACCCACACCGATGTGCTTTGCAACGGAGGAAATACAGGTACCATTACGGTTAGCGCTACCGGCGGTAACGGTGGTTTAGAATATTCTTTGGATGGCATCACTTACCAGCCTTCGCCTATCTTTACAGGTCTGGTAGCAGGTACTTATAACGTATATGTTCGCGATAATTTTGGTTGTGTTCAGCCTTATGGCACACCACTTACCAATGTAATTGTTGGTGAACCTGCTGATGTGACACAAACTCTGGTGGGTGTAGATGCCAGCTGCGCCAATGTATTTGACGGATCTATTACTGTAACCGCAAATGGTGGTATAGCTCCTTACCGATATACGCTTAACAACGGACCTTTACAACCAGGCAATGTGTTTAATGGTATTTCTGCGGGTTCGTACCTGGTTAGCGTTTACGATAGCAACAACTGTTTGGATACTGCGAGCATAACCATATCTAACACATATATTATATCTGTAGACCTGGATAGTCAGACAAATGTGTCTTGCGTAGGTTTTGGAGATGGTAAATTTACAGTGCATGTAAATGGCGGTATAGGTCCTTATCAATATTCAATTAACGGTATTAGCTATCAGGATTCAGGAACCTTTACAGGTTTGGTAGCCGGTACATATACTGTAGTTGGCCGCGATTCTAAAGGTTGCACAGAAAGCACAACAGTTACTATCGCTCCACCAACTCCTTTCACAGTAGTTGTTGATTCAGTTCATAATGTTTTATGTAACGGGTCTGCTACCGGAGATATCTTTATATCACTTACTGGTGGCACACCTGCATTTACATACACGTGGACCCCAGGTGGCGCAGGTACCGAAGACCTTATAGGTGTAGCTGCGGGCAATTACACAGTTAGTGTGGTTGACTCAAAAGGATGTACTACAACCGGTTCGGCTTCTATTAGCCAACCGTTGCCATTGTTCTTAAATGTTGCATCTTATAACGACCTGCTTTGCGCAGGTGACTCATCGGGTGCTATAGATATTACAGCAAATGGCGGTGTTCCTCCATATTCTTATGCCTGGAGCAACGGCGAAACTACCGAAGATATTTACGGGCTTAAGCTGGGTACATTTACTGTTACTGTTACCGATGGTAATGGATGTACTGCAACGATTTCGCAAGCTATTGCTGAACCAACTCCTATAACAGCTACACTATCTGTTACCGATGCATCTTGCTTTGGTGCTGCTGATGGGGCAATAGACCTTAGCGTATCGGGTGGTACTCCTTCTTACTCTTTCTTGTGGTCTACTTTTGCTACTTCTGAAGATTTAACCGGTATTGAAGGCGGACGTATATACAATGTTATTATTACTGATCTTAACGGATGCCAGTTCAGCCAGTCGGTTACTGTAAATGAGCCTACTCAACTTGTACTTACTACCAATGTTACGCAAACATCGTGCTTTAATACAAATGACGCTGCCATTGACTTAACAGTTACCGGCGGTACTCCAGGCTATACTTACAACTGGACTAATGGTGCAACTACCGAAGATTTAACTGGATTAGGCGGCGGCAATTACTGTGTAACAGTAACAGATGCCAATGGCTGTAGTGCTGTTACTTGTGGAGTTATTGTAGCGCCTACACCTATTAATGCCAGCTTTATTGGTAAAAACCCACGCTGCTTTGGCGAGGCTAACGGTTCTATTGATTTGATACCATCTGGTGGTGTATATCCTTATACCTTCAACTGGAGTAATGGTGTTTCAAGCGAAGATCAGGATAGCATTGCGGCAGGTGTATATATCGTTACTATTACCGACTCGAGAGGATGCACAAGAGTTGACTCTACCGAGTTGGTTGAGCCAGGTGCAATATTCACTTCAGGATTTGTGAAAAATGTTTCGTGCAATGGTAATAAAGACGGATTTATTGACATTACTGCCTATGGTGGTACCCTGCCTTATTACTTCTCATGGGAAACTAACAACCAGTCGGTTGCCAGCACCGAGGATATCGGAGTTTTGGCAGGTGGCGATTACTATGTAACAGTTACCGATGCTAACGATTGCGAAGCTGTTTCGTTATACATTGTTTCAGAACCTTCTCCTCTTTCAGTTCAATTGGTGGCAACACCTGTTTCTTGCTTTGGTGTTTGCAACGGAGCTGTAGCTGCAATACCTGCAGGTGGAAGCAGACCTTATGAGTATTTGTGGAATAATTTTGTTGGAGACTCTTCTCAAACCGGATTATGCCCTGGACAAATGACCGTATTGTTAACGGATTCGAACGGATGTCATTTGTTAGATACAATTTCGATAACTCAGCCGGGAGAAATTCTTTTGAACGCTACAGTTACCAATGTGTTATGTAACGGAGGAAACACAGGTGAGATTAGTTTATCGGTTAGCGGTGGTACCCCGGGATATACATATGTATGGTCTAATGGTGGAAACGGCCCGGTTAACTCAAACTTGTTTGCCGGCACTTACAGTGTTACTGTTACCGACACCCGGGGATGTGTAAAAACGGCAACCTTTACGGTTACCGAAAACCCTGGCATGAATACTACGGTTTCTATTTACAATCCGGCTTGTTTCGATGGCAATGATGGTTTTGTTTCAGTAGCTGTAACAGGTGGATTACCTCCATATATATACAATTGGAGCACCAGTCCTTCTCAATTAGGTGCAACTGCTACTAATTTGACTGCTGGTACTTATACTTTAACTGTAACCGATGCAAGTGGTTGTCTTTCTACTGTTTTAGCAACAGTGAATAACGCCCTGCCTATTGTAGTTACAACAACACCAACCGATTCGAAATGCTCTAATGCATCTACAGGCACCGTAACAGCAACTGCAACGGGTGGTAAAGCACCTTACATGTATGAGTTGAACGGCATAGTTAAGCCAACTAACGTGTTTACTAATCTGGCTCCCGGCGATTATGTATTGGTGGTGCGCGATGCTAACGGATGCGAAGGTTCGCAGGTATTTACTATTTCAGCAGCTACTACGCTTACAGTTGACTTAGTAGCTCCGCAAATAGTTATATTACAAGGCATGAAGGTTCCTTTAATTGCCAATTCTAACTTGCCGGTGGTTAGCCACATGTGGAGTCCTCTTCAGGACCCAAGCGACAGCACACGTAGCATTTTCGATTTCAGCGCTTGTGCAGATGCTACCAACTGTGCTAACCCTAATGTAATGCCTTATGTTACTACAGTATTTACAGTAACTGTTATGAATTCGGATTCTTGCTACGCATCAGACACAGTTTCTATAATCGTTGAATCTGAGCCTAAGGCTTTCGTTCCTTCGGCATTCTCACCTAACGGTGATGGATTGAACGATAGATTCGAGTTCGATATCTTAGGCGCAGAATCTATCGATATTGAAATATTTGATCGTTGGGGACATAAAATTTATGCTAATCCAGCGCAACCAAATGGTATTACCGGAACTAATGGATGGGATGGTACAATAGATGGTAAAGTAGCTCCATTCGACACCTATGTTTGGCAGATGACAATTAAACCGTTGGAGAGTATTAAATTGTTAGAGAAGAGAAGCGGAACGGTTACGATAATGAAATAGCAACTAAAAATCCCCCTTGCCCAAAAGGCAAGGGGTTTTTGGCATATAGACACACTAGTTTTTTAAATTTTTTTTATTATGAAAAAGCACATGCTCCCTGGCACTGCTGCTGTGGTTAAGAGATTATCTCTGGCTACCGTGGTTTTTGTACTGTTTAACGCAAGCAATTTAATTTTAGCACAATGCGGATTCGTTAATAACGACTGGGGGGCTATTACTCCGGGTTGCGGGGCATTTAGCCCTAGTTTTTCGTTACCCTCTACCAGCTACGCAACATTTACAGCTGTGCAAGGTGTTAACTATGATATTTCTACCTGTGGTACCGGCTGGGATTCTCAGATAACCGGCTTTGATGCCTTTAATAACCAGATTGGTGCGGGGCAAACAGCCCCTGTAGCTGGCGGTGGTTTTTATAATGATGATAATGGATCTATTTGTGGCGGAACCAACGCTTCACTAAGCTGGACGGCCCAGGCAAGCGGAACAACGAAAGTTTTAGTAGAACAATATTTTTGCGGTGCAACATGGGTAACAACTTCAGCGTTGCTGCAAATACGCCAGGTTACCACTATTACAAACACCACCAGCAATGCAGCTATCTGCGGCGATGGCTCTACAAAGGCCTTAAGTGTAAGCTATGCAGGAACCAGAACAGGTAACCCTGCTGTAACCTACACATTAGTAAGCGG